>DBCY01000120.1:15727-20558 GCA_002293295.1 Ruminococcus sp. UBA946
ATCTTGTCGCCCGGCTGGTATTCCCCGCTGGCGATCATTCCCTTTAAAATGGTCGCCAACTGGGCATAAGCCGGGCCTTTGAAGGTTTCTTTGCTTATAAGGGCTTGGTTCGGTTCTGTTTTAAGCATTTCATCATTCGATTTTTTTGGATTCTTTGATGACCACGCCGCCGCCCGCCTTGGCCCGGTAAACCCGGCCGTTCATGGTCACCAGGTCGCCCTTTTTGAAATCGGCCAGCCGGCCGGCTTCGGCCCGGGGCAAAACACAGATTAGATAGGTCCGGCCGTCGGCGCTGTCAGAGAGCATGACGTTGGGGGTCAGGTAGATGCTGGTGCCGGTATCGGTGACCACGCCGGTAAAATTCATGGTTTGGCCCACATAGCTGGCTTCGGCTTTTTCCCGGTCGGTTTCGAATTCCAGCCAGAAGTCCTTGGCGGAAACCGTCTGGAAGTCCTGGGAAAAAGCGGTATCCGCCAAAGATGGCGCCAGGATGATAAGCAAAATCAGGGGCAATAATTTCAAGCGGATCATGGGGCGCTCCTCTCACGGCCTGAAGCTGCCGGACTGCGCGGCCGGAAACATGAAGGTGAAGGAGGCGCCGCTGTTTTCGATGCGCGCGGGGTGGTTTTTCACCTCGATGAAACCGTTGTAGCGGTCGATGATTTTTTTGACTATGGACAGGCCCAGACCGGTGCCGTCGCTTTTGGAGGTGAAAAAGGGGCTGAATATTTTTTCCAGCATGTCGTCGGGAATTCCGGGGCCGGTGTCGGTTATTTCGCAGGCCACGTAAGGTTGGTCGTTTTCGCGGGTTTCATAGAGACGGGTGTATATTTTGCCGCCGCCCGGCCCCATGGCCTGGGTGGCGTTGTAGATGATGTTCAGAATTATGTGCATGATCTGCCGGTCGTCGGCCCGAACCAGGGGCAGTTTGCCCGCCGGAGTTTTTTCCACGTAAACCTTATTACGCTGAAGCTCGTGCCGGAGGGAGGCCAGGGTCTCTTCCAGGAGGGCCTCCAGGCTGAATTCGCGCACCCGGCCCTCCTCGTTGCGCGAAAAATCCAGAACGTTGTTCAGAACCTTGTTGACCCGCTCCACCTCTTCCCAGATGACTTCGGCGTATTTTTTCAGGGGATCGTCATTCTTCATCTTTTTCAAAAGACGCTGGGTGAAGCCGCCGATGGAAACCAGGGGGTTGCGGACCTCGTGGGCCAGGTGGGCGCCCATTTCACCCTGGGCGGCCACCTTTTCCGCCTCGATCAGTCTCACCCGCACCTGGGTCAGGGTTTGGTTGGCCTTTTCCAGATCGTCATAGAGGCGGGCGTTTTCAATGGCCAAACCGGCCTGGTTGGCCAGCATGGTCAAATCGCGCAGGCTGTCGGTGGTCAGGGGTTCCCCGCTGATGGAGCGATCCACCGCGATGACGCCCACTTCCCGGTTTTTGGCGACCATGGGCACGGCCGCGTAGGCCTTCAGGCCGAAGTCCTTGAGGTCGATATCGCTTTCAGCGTCAAAAATCCGGAAACCCAGCATGGGCTTCTTTTCCAGCACCACCCTGGAAAGCACGCCCGGACTTTTGGGAAAAACGGGAATGTTCAGGCCCATATCCTCCCCGCGTTCCAGCATCAGGGCGGCTTCGGCCTTGGAGGGGTTTTTCAGCAAATCCACCAGGGAGCTTTCTCCGGCGAAATAATCGGCGCGGTTCTCATGCGTCCAGAAGGCCGAACTTTTCAGCGAGGGCCCGCGCTCCGCATCCTGATGGAGAAGCAGTATCAGCACCTGATCGAACTTGAGGCCGCGGCGGTCGGTGAGCGCCCGGGTGATGATCCAGACCAGTTCGTCATAGCGCACCGTGGTCATCATCGCGCTGGAAATGTCATAGAGGGTGGAGAGATAGGAGACCATCTTTTCGTTGGATCGGGCCAGGCTCTCCACTTCCCGGAAGGTGATGGCGTTTTCCAGCACGCCGGAAATCATGTTGTTCATGGAAAACAGAAGCTCAAGGTCGTCGCGGCCGAAAAGCTGGGGGGCCACGGCCGTCTGGGCGCTGCGGCCGCCCAGTTTGTTGAACAGGGAAATGCTGCCCTGGTGGTGGCCCTGAAAGATCAGGGGGGAACTGATGATGGTGTTGTTCATTTCCGCTTCCGACAGTTCCAGCGCGCCCGGATCGTCTTTCAGGTAGCCGCTGAAGCTGGTTTTTCGCAACAGGGCGGCCGCCACCCCGGCCGGCAGTGATTTGGACGAGCGGTAGCGTTCGAAATTATAGGCCGGCGGAATCAGGCCGTATTGAGAAGACATGACCAGGGTTTGGCCGGATTCGTCCAGTATGTTCAGGGTGCAGCCGTCGGCCAGGAAAATGCCGGTGGCGATCTGGGGGATCATGGTCATGACCTTTTCCACGTCGATGGTGGAGGAAAGGGTGCGGCCGAGGTCGCTGAGGACGTTCAGGACGCTCATGCGTTTGCGGGTATCGGTGGCCAGTTGGGAATTTTTTATGGCGATGGCCAGTTCGTTGGCCACGGCCTCCAGCAAAAGCGTCTGGCCCGGAGCCAGTTCCTGGGGCTCCCGGCCCAGAAGCACCAGGGCCCCATAGACGGTTTTATCGTCACCCAGGGGGGTCGCCACCAGGCACTTGGCGAACGGGTCCACAAAGGCCCGCCAATCCGGCGGCAAAAGTTCGATATCGGCCGGATCGGCCAAAAGGGTTTGGCGGCCGGTCACCGAGCGGCCCACCAGATTGCCTTCCACCGGAATGGAATTTAAGCGGGGAAAGGCGGAATCGGCCCGCCACAGGGGGGAGAGCAGGCGTTTTTCGCGGTCCAGGGTCAGGAGGACGGCCTGGTCGAAATCCGTCTCCCAGGTCAGGATATTTAGAAAGCTATGGACCTTGTATTCATATTGGGTGCTGGAATTGGAAAGTTTGATCAATTTGGCCAGGACGGCGGCCAGTTCTGTTTTGGGTACGAAAGGCATGATCAAATTTCCCGCTTTCCGGCGATATTTACGGCTTTGTCATAAACGTCCTCATAGCGCGCGGCCGAAATGTCCCAGGAAAAATTCTGTTCCATGCCCCGGCGCATCATGGCGCGCCAGTTTTCAGTTTGGCTGAAATCAAGCGCCGCCCGTTTCAGGACCTCCAAAAAGGCTTCCGGCGAATAATCGGTGAACTTGTAGCCGGTGCCCTCCTCCGGGTTGCTTTGAACGTCGGTGACCGTGTCGTCAAGGCCGCCGGTGCCGCGCACTACCGGCACCGAACCGTAACGCAGGGCGTAGAGCTGTTCCAAACCGCAGGGTTCGAAGCGGGAGGGCATTATGAAGATGTCGGAACCGGCCAGAATGTGGTGGACCATGATCAGGTCGTTGGCCCGCTTATAGCCCAGGCGGCCCGGCCAGCGGATGGCGGCCTCCTGAAGAAATTCCTGATAGTGGTTTTCGCCCAAACCCATGAAGGCCAGGTTTATGGGCAGGTCCATCATCCTGTTCATGGCTTTGACGATTATATCCAAACCCTTGCGCGACAAAAGGCGGCAGACCATGGCGGCCGTCGGCAGGGCGCTGTCCCGGAAGCCGAACAGAACGGCCAGGTGGCGGCGGCATTCCTCTTTGCCGTCCAGGTCGCTTTCAGAATAGTTGGCCGCGATGTGGCGGTCGGAGGCCGGGTCCCACTGGCTGTAATCCACCCCGTTTTGAACGGGGATGATGTCGTTCTCGCGGCTCAGCAGCACGCCTTCCAGGCCCATGCCGATGGCCGGGGTCAGGGATTCCTGGGCATATTTGCGGCTGACCGTGGTGATGAGGTCGGCCGCGAGCAATCCGGCCTTGGTCAGGTTCATCCGGCCGTGGAATTCCAGGCCCTCGTGGGTGAACAGGCCCCAATCCAGGCCGGTCATGGCGAAATCATAGTGCAGGAACAGGCCCTGGCTGGCCAGGTTGTGATAGGTGAAAACGGCCCCGGCCCTTTTCAGGCTGGGGAAGGCACCGCGCCAGCTTTTCAGGCACATGGGCACCAGGCCCGTGGCCCAATCGTGGCAATGGATGACTACTTCCTCGCCGGGGGCGGCCAATTGGGCCGCGGCCAACAGGGCGGCCCTGGAAAAGAAGATGAAACGTTCGGCATTGTCGTCGTAATCGCCGAACTCGTTGCCGTAGAGGCCGGGGCGGTTGAAGAGGTCATCGCAGCCGATGAGGACCGCCTCGTGGCCCTCGCCGGTCACGCCTTTATAAAAGGAAGCCTCGCGCCTGGAGAGGGACAGGTCTATTTCACAGCGCCATTCGGGTATTTCCCTCAGGGGCATTTTGTCGGAACCGCGGTGCTTGGGCACGACCACGGTCACCTTGTGCCCGCGTCTGGCCAGGGCCCGGGGCAGGTGGAAGGAAACGTCTCCCAAGCCGCCGACCCTGGAAAATGGAACCGCTTCCGGGGTGATGAAAATTATCCGCATGAAGGCCTCCACATCATAAAAACCTGTTTCTTTTTGCCGCCGCCATCCCATTTCGGCCCGGGACCGAGCTTAATAACTTGTTCGTAAATTTTTCGCGTCTCTATTCAATTATATTATATACTTTTTGGTGTTTATTATCAATTGTGTTTTCATGGAGACTGCCCAGGCGGCTTTCAAAACCGCATTTCCGCAGCCGTTCGGCCAGTTCTTCGGCCCCGGCCCTGTCCGCCGGGCGGGTCAGGGCGTCGAGTTGGTTTAAAAATATCAGGGACGGCTTAAGGGGGCCCCAGGCCGATTTGACGAAGGCGGCGATCTGGCGGGGTGAAAGGGGGCGTTCGGGGTTGACGGAGCCGAGGTGGGCGGCCAGAATTTCCGGCCGGTGAACGGCTTCG
>DBCY01000157.1 GCA_002293295.1 Ruminococcus sp. UBA946
ATATTTTTTATTTAATATTAAAAGGTTCAGAAAAGGTTTCCCTTTTTTACTAAATGAAAAATATATTACATATGGTATGCTTATCAGTAGTATAATAATTATTTTTTATAGTGTTACTAGAGGTATATTAATCAATGGTGTAAAAATAAATTCAAACATAAATTACAAGGCAGTAAATTACTTGATTTTATGTTTTACTATGTTTACTTCATTAATAATTATCTGGTTTAGAAAAGGGTTTAAACATTCCTATAAAGAGAACCTTAAATCAAACGAACTAAAAAATGCATACCTTTTAATTGAGGAAAAAGAAAAAGCCAATTTACTGCTCATAAAAGAACGTGATAAATTGGCAAGTATAATTCACAGGGATAATAGAATATTTCCCGCAATGATACTGGAATTAAGGAAATTTATTAATTCCCTTGAAGGAGAAGGTACCCATATTAAAAAACAAGCTGAGAGTCTCCTTAAAATGCTTTCGGATATAAATGAAGACCGAAACGGATTAATAAATAATTATATAAAGGCGACTAAAAAGCTTCCTGAAACAGGTCTGGCAACTGTTGATGCAATGTTAAGCTATTACCTTCAGAAAGCTTATAATAACAATATCGAATTTGATGTTTCGGTATTAGGCAACATCAGGTTTATGGCGGAAAATGTTATTGATGAGAATAATTTAAGAACTATTATCGCAGACCTGCTTGAAAATTCAATTATAGCAGTAAATCCATGTAAGACCCGGCGAATATTAATGTCAATAGGAGTGTTGTACGGCTGTTATGAACTTATTGTTGAGGACAGCGGAATAGCTTTTAACGGAGAAACTTTGCAAAAACTGGGAAAAGAACAGTTTACTACTCATAAAGCCGACGGCGGAAGCGGGATTGGTTACATGACAATCTTTAAAATCCTGAACGATAACGATGCAAGTTTTTTAATAGAGCAGTATCCCGAAGCCGTTCATGATTTTACCAAAAAGATCACCTTAAGGTTTGACGGAAAAAATGAAGTGGTTATTCCCGAACCGGAAAAGGTTATCAATATTATTTAATGCGTACTGAACAATTACACAAAATATATAATTGTTCAGTACGCATTATTTATATCTCAATCTGTTCAAAAACCCGGATACTGCTGAGGATTTTTCTGCTGAAACGTTCAAGCTTAACATCAAATTTGCGTTCGGTTATGGGTTTGGTAATGAACGCGTTTTCATCGGCGGGCATATCGTTTCTTGAAAGAAATTCCACATCTCCGAAAGTATTGATAATCTGTTGTTTTGAAACCTTTGACGTCCTCACATAAAATGAAGTAATATCATCTTTATAATCGGCGATATGCGATGAATCAGCCGTATCCTCCCAGGTAAGCGAAACCGGAGGTATGCCGTTTGATTTTGCAGCGTCAATTATATCGCTCATTACCGCGCTTGCAGTCGGCATCTTGCCTGCTCCCCTTCCATAAAACATAACTTCGTCAACCGCGTCACCATATACCATAATGCCGTTGAAAACATCATTGATATTGGAAAGCTGGTTTCCTCCGCATACAAAAGCCGGTCGTACAAGCGGCAGAATTTTTCCTGAAGAAGTTTTTTTAACAGAACCTATCAGTTTTATTGCACCGCCCCAGTTTTCGGCATAAGCGGCGTCCTCCGCGGTTATTTTTGCAATACCCTCGCAGTGTACATATTCGGGATATACATGCCTGCCGAACACAAGAGATGCTATTATGCATATTTTACGGCATGCGTCATGTCCCTCTATATCGGCGACAGGGTCTTTTTCGGAATAACCGAGTTCCTGCGCAAGCTTGAGAGCGCTGTTAAAATCCATTCTGTCATTTATCATTTTTGTAAGGATAAAATTCGTCGTTCCGTTCAGAATTCCTGCGACGGAAGTGATTTCATTGCCCGCAAGGCACTGATGCAAAGGCCGTATCAGCGGAATTGCCCCGCCTGCGGAAGCTTCAAAATAGAAACAGCAATTATTCTGTTTTGCCGTTTTAATCAGTTCGGCGCCCTTTTCCGCAACCAGCTCCTTATTGGATGTCACAACGCTTTTGCCTCTTTCGAGGCAGCTCTTAACGAAGCTGTAAGCCGGTTTGATACCGCCTATCAGTTCAGCTACAATAGTAACCTCATCATCGTCCAATATATCATTAATATCCGTTGTCTGCTTATCGGTATACTCAGTGTCCGACATGTCGCGTATTTCCAGTATATATTTTATATCGAGTTCTTTGCCTGCTTTTTTACATATACTTTCCCTGTTCCTGTAAAAAAGCTCAACCGTACCTGAACCTACTATACCGAATCCTAATACAGCTATTTTTATTACAGACATAAAATTCTCCTTTTCTTTTTAAAAATTTAAATCAAATAAATAAATTATCTTTATAAGTTTTATGGCATTTCATTCCCCTGAAATAAACCTTACGTCAACAACACCGTAAAGCGTTTTCAATATTTGGCTTATTTCATTCGGTTCTGCCGTTTTGTTATTAAAACGCACCGTAACGGCAACAGCCGCCGCCCCGTCAATCGGGATGCTCTGATTAACGGTTAGTATATTCGCTCCCTGTTTATGAAGCTCGGCAAGGACGCTTGAAAGCACACCCGGCTCATCCTTCAGCACGGCATGATAGGAAATAATGCTGTGCGTCAGCATTTCCTCATAATTAAAGACGCAATCCCTGTATTTATAAAACGCGCTCCGTGAAATTCCGGTTCTTTTACAGGCGGACGCCGAGCTTTTTTCCTCACCGCAGGCAAGAAGCCTTTTAACTTCAATTACTTTAGTAAAAACGTCGGGTAAAACCTCTGCGCTAACCACCAGGAAAGAAGATTTATTTATAATACCACCGCCTAATGTCCTTGTATTAAATACAATTGTACTATCAACAAATACAATTATATCACACAGATTTTATTTTGTCAAGTATAATTTCTATAATTTATCTTTAAATTGAAATTGTTTGTATAATTCCATAAATTCAGTATGAACACAAAGGATTATGTATAAACTTACTGATAACTTAAAACTGCTCCCTTAATAAATCAATACCGGGAACAGTTTATTAAAATATATCCTAAGCGGATTTATAATATTAATACATGCTTCGCTGCGCCTTTTCAAGCAGCTTATTATATCTTTTGCCCGCTTCCTTTGCCACTTCAGGCTTAACATCAGCCCGTCCCATAATATCCTTCAGGATATTCATATAATCGCGCCTGTTACGAAGTTCCTGCCTGTTAAGAATCCGGTTAAGCATATTAATCCCGTAAAGCGACGGTGTTCTGTTTATTGAATCTATCAGCTTTGACTCATAACCGTCGGTAGCCTCGATAAAATGAAGAAGTGAACCCGGATTGCCGAAATTAAATAACGGGGCTGACTCCATCATTCTGAATACCGGTTCTATAAAATCCTTAGCATCCATGGATTTTTTCATTTCCTCAATAACTGAGTGAGATTCAAACTCAAAATACGGCGGATTTGCCATAAGATTTATTAATTGCTGAATTAATCCCTTATCATGTTCGTTCATTATTATGACCATCCTTTCTGGGCATTTCACCATGTTAAGAGCAAAAATGCCTGTTTGAAAACTATTCTTTCTCAAACTTATAA
>DBCY01000077.1:0-16144 GCA_002293295.1 Ruminococcus sp. UBA946
ATTACAATTACAATACCTTCAAATTAATCTTTTTTAAATAATTAAGAATAATTAAGAACGACTGCGGATACCGGCGGATTCCTGCTATACAATATATGAATTACTATTTACATCAGTACATAAATGATATATAATTAATTTTGGATTAATATAAAAATATGAAAGAAGGGTGTAAAAAATATGTGTATCAGCAAAGCCGCCCGTTTTTTCGACGGATGGGAAGAAGGCANNGGGATATATGGGCAAGCTGACCGTGGATAATGCTGACGCCCCCAAATCCGCAATGGCTGATGTGGGAGATATTTGTTTTCTGGCAGGAAAACCTGACGCCTCATTGCTGAAATCCTTTAAACGCTTTAAGCTTCTGGTGCCTAAAGACGCTGGGTGGGAAAAGCTGATTGAAGGTTACTATGGAAAAAGAGCAAAGAAGTTTCAGCGGTATGCCATTAAAAAGGAACCAGGTATATTTAATAAAGAAAAACTGACCTCATTCGTAAACGGACTGGATACCTGCTATGAACTCAGACTGTTCGACCGAGAATTGTTTGACTTAGCGAAAAGTGAAGAATGGTCTGCGGATTTATGCTCACAATTCAAGGATTACGACGAATATGAGAAACTGGCGGTTGGCGCGGGTATTCTGCATAAGGGTGAATTGGTTGCGGGGGCTTCGCCTTATGCGGTTTATGACGGAGGCATAGAAATTGAAATCGACACGAAACCGGAGTACCGCAGAAAAGGACTTGCAACTGTATGCGGCGCCAAACTGATACTGGAATGCTTATCAAGGGGTATTTACCCCAGCTGGGATGCGCATGATAAGCGTTCGGTCGCCTTGGCTGAAAAACTTGGATACAGAGTGTCACATCCTTATACTGCTTACGAGCTTATATGACCGGGGTTAAAATCTTTAACCATTGACAGTCATTAGACACTCAGAACGAATAATGTGAACACGCTCTAATATAAAAATATGAAAATATTAAAGCAAGATGTAAAAATATGTGTATAAGCAGAGCAGCCCGGTCTTTCGACGGATGGGAAGAAGGCATGATATGGTCGTGTCTGCAGGGATATATGGGCAAGCTGACCGCCGATAATTCTGACGCTCCCGAATCCGCAATGGCTGATGTAGGAGATATTTGTTTTTGGCTGTCCTACAGGCAGAAAAGGGAACAGAAGCTCAAGGAGCTTGAAAAGAGGGGATTAATCTGACCCAAAAGGAATTATTATTATCCTACATCATGTCCAACCGGGATACACTCGCCTCCGAAGCTGAACAGCTTTGTCAGAATTTGAGGTATAGGAATATTAACCCTGTTGATTGTTTGGAATATATGCTTGCAAAAGAAGAGTATTACCTGATTGACCGTGCGACCGTGCGCGAATATGTTTCTATGTCGCTGTATCATTATGTTATGTCTGTAAAAGCGGAAGAAAAACAGCGGTGTTGAAAACCGCTGTTGAATTGTTCTAATTACGCAAAATTTTTGTTTTGCGTAATTAGTTAAATTTTTTATCCCCCCTCATAATGCCGCTTTTATCCCTGCCATAAGCCTTTCATACCTTTTAAAGCTGTCAATGCATAATAAAAATATGTAATCGTCTATCGTTCCATAGCTTACCTCATCATTCCTTATCAGGTTTACGGCTTCCTTAATTACATATTCCTCTTTGGCTATGTTTCTTAGGTTTATCACGCTATCCATTTTGTACACACTCCTTTCTTACCGACATAACATAATGATACAGCGACTTGGAAACATATTCGCTCACGGCCGCACGGTCAATCAGGTAATAGTCTTTTAGGTCGTGGAAAATAACGTTGGTTATGGTATTCTGCGAGGCTCCCTGCTTTTCGTACATATGAACCGCACGGCGGTAAAGGTTTCTTTTTTCATATTCAGGAAGTTCGGTCTTTTTAATCAACTTCACTACTCCCCTTTTGCTTTTTACTCTTTTTACGTATTTCTTCAATCATTTTGTAATCAACGCTGACATATTTGTATTTCTCCGCTTCCGGGTCCGAGATTTTCATTAAAGCTTCAATATGCTTGGCAACGACATTAAAATATGTCTGCCGTTCCTTTGCAAGCATATATTCCAAACAGTCCACAGGGTCAATATCACGGTGCCTTAAATTCTGCCGGATTTGCTCCGCTTCGGCAGCGAGTATATCACGGTTGGACATGATGTATGATAATATTAATTCCTTTTGGGTCAGATTAATCCCCTCTTTTCAAGCTCCTTGAGCTTCTGTTCCCTTTTCTGCCTGTATTTTTCTATGTCGTTATCGTTCACATAGGACAGCAGACCCACGAAGTCGGTTATCAGAGTGCCGTCATTCTGCGGCATTAACAACGCCCCGGTACTTGACACTTTGCTTAATACAGCGGTTTTCAGACGTTCAAAGTCAAGGTTATTCTGTTCCTTGCGGATATAGTCGACAAGCCATTCGTCAGACTGTATGTCAATTGATTTTGATTTCTGCAACCGTTCCCACCAGTCAGACATGGGGCGTTCCGACCGCCTCAGCTCCGCAAACTTTCCCTTGTACTTTACAAACCTCAGTGTGTCGGTTGTCAGTCTGCGTATAATTGATTTATGCTGTAAGAACAGATTATACATATTTGCCTTGAATGACGTATCCCCGGAAAGTTCCGGCATTTCGAGACGGTCATAATATTTACGTTTGGTTTGGAATTCGATATTAACGACCGTCGTTACATCGGGAACGACCATATCGGCAATTTTCTTGTACGACTGGTACGGCGTTCCGGGATTGCTTAAAAGTTCTTTAATGTCCTGCTTTATCGCAAAATCAGAGCCGTATATGTAATAAAACTCACATCTTGCCCTTTCCTTGCTGTTGTAAGTACCGTATGTAAAAGTGCGTTTCAGGACAAATTCATCAAATTTACTGATAAGACCGTATTTAAGCCATATATGTATAAAAAACTGTTTGTAGCCCATTTCAATTACTTCCTTGGTTTTATCGTAAACACGGAAGAAAATATTGTTGCTTGTACGTCTGCCGAGCGTGAAATAATCGGAAAATATTTCATCCTGCCTGAAATAATACTGCTTACCGCTTCTTTCAAAGTCGCTGACCTGCATTTGGATTAAGTCCTTTTCCGGGAAGAAATGCAGCAAGTCCTGTATTCTGTTAGTATGAAAGGCATAGTCAACCCGGTTTTCCTGCACTCTATCTATTTCAATGCCGAATCTGTCCAGAACCTTTGCCACAACATCAGCCGACTTGCCGAAAGCTTCGTTTGTGCCGTCGAGCCACAAGGAAAACGAACGGATTTGAACAAATACAGGCGGCGTTTTGTCATTGAGCATTGACGGCATTACAAACACATCAAAGCTGTCGTCAATACCGAAGTGCAGGCTGTACATCTGAAAGCCCATATACGGCTTCATTTCTATACGCTTGTCAATATCCCCGAAGATTGGTCTTGCTTTGCCGTCCGACTGTGCTTTTTCTTTCTCCGACCTAAGAAAATCTATGAATTTATGTGCTTTTTCATCTTCATTCCAGTTCTGTACAGCCGGATACACAACATAATATAATGTGTCTATGTGGTTTATGAACTTATCCTTTGTATAGGTAAACCACTTGTCAGCAACCTCTTCTGACATCTCCGAATGTATTTTAAATCTGTCAAGATTAAACCGCTTCAACACATCACCGCCTTTGTGAAAATATTGAAAATTTTCACAAAATTTTATTGACCTCAAACCCTGTTAAAATCATGCTTTGTTATTAAAAATACCATGTAAATGGTGGGACGTGTTACATTATCGTCCCGACCGCGAAAAATGACCTCATTCGGTCATTTTTTGTTTTAATTTTTCCTGCTTTTTTGCAAGCTTCCTTGCTTTGGCTTTCTTGTAGTCTAAAATAAAGAATACAAGGAATAAAGCGCCGCCGAAAATCGTCATAATAATTTGCCATAATGAGAACACCATGATAACACACTCCTTTAAAATATATTAATTTATTTACACAACAGCCTGCACCGCGCCGAGACTTCCGCAAGCGGAAGCCGGTCGGCGGGCGCTAGGCGGTTGTTTCTTCATAGCCGATTTGCTCATTTCTAGGCTTAAAGCCTTTTAAGCTTAACCGTTCTACCTTTGCATAGGTGTCGTAAGCTTCCCGAAGCTCGTTAGTATGAACAAAGAAATACCATTTAAGACACCGAGCCTTTTTAATTGCTCCGTCTGCGTCAACATTAGGTTTGTAGACACGTACTATTGTAAAACAGCCTAGTATTGTAATAGGTTTCATTAACACGGTTGTTTCTTGCCGTAACTGCTTTGCCATGCGGTTAAAACGCTGTGTTGTGCCGATAATCTGTTTAGACTGTTTACGCTGCTGGCACAGTTCCGATATAAATTCTATCGGTACATTCTTGCTTTCGTTGCTGTTCAGCCAGTTTTGTATTTCATCTATAAAATTAATCTGACCGTAAATGCCGTTAAGACTGGTAATGACATCGTTAAGCCCTGTTAAATTTCCGTCCTGTCCTTTAATGTCGATATTGCTCGAAAATTTCATCATAGGGTATTTGCGTTTCATTTCAAGCATATACTGGACTGCCGCTATAGTCTTTCCGCTTCCCTGTTCGCCCTCAAATATGTATATACCCGTGTTCGGGTAACGGTCTTTATCCAAAGTCAGCATATCAAGTATAAACCGCTTCGGGAAGTCCCAGAACAGCCGGATTAAAAAATTACGTTTCTTTGATGTCGGAGGTTTAAGCCGTTTCGGTATCCGCATTTTTTTAATGCCGAAGTAATATATAAAGAACACAAGCATTGATATACACAGCGGTATCATAAGAAACATCAGCACTATACAGGCTTGATAAATTAAATCCCAAAACAGTTTTAATATTTCTGCAAACATAAATTACTCCTTTCCAATCTCTGTTAAAGGCAAGCTAACACGAACGAGAATATCAAGGCTTTTGCCAAAAAAATCAGCGAGTTTAACAAGAACATCAGCAGTAGGCAAGCTTTTACCCATTTCATAGTCACTGTAAGTTCTTTGTTTTATGCCTATGGTGTCAGCGATTTCTTGCTGACTTAATTTGCGTTCTTTACGTAAATATCGTAAATTGTTTGCAAGAGTTATCATAACATAAACCCCTTTTGTTTACTTACTGGCGGGTAAACATATCTACTTTTTAATCATGCCGATAATAAACCTGACCATATTCATAAGCATTTTAAACACATAAAACGAAGCCGATATTGCCATTAAAAGAAGAATCGTGTCAACCGGAATTATGGCATTAGCCCACGCGAATATATTTGCCAAAGTGCCGAGTGCCTTTAAAGTAGGCAGTACCATTTCTTCTTTGGGCTTGAATATATTTATAAAATATTTTACCAGTTTTAATAATACAAATCCTATTAAATCCATAAATACACCCGCTTATGTAATCATATTTACAACCTGTTTTCTGTATCTTAACATCCACATGAATGTAATCACAATTCCTGTAAATGTGCGTATAACGGTTAATTGTTCCTGATTTTCCTCTATAATATCAGCTGATATAAGAACATATTCCTCTTGGCTTTGAAATACGGGGTAGTTACCTTTATCGTCTGGTATAAACTCAGGTATTCTGATTTTTATGTCTTCCGGTACTAAGCTGTCATTAAATATCATAATCTGATATGACGATATGGCAGCTGTTAATAAGTTGTACTGCATAGAACCGTTTAATAACACGATTAAATCAACAATTGCATTGGCGATTTTCTTTAAAGGCTTTGAAAGCTTTAAGTTACCCACATCTATATTTAAATTAATAGGCGAACCCGTTCCTAAATCAACAAATCGGTCTTGAACGAATATATCCCCTATCCACTCAAGAATACCGCCGTCAGAATCTATGTATTCAATATCGCCCAAGCCTTTCATAATTTCATCAAGCCTGTCATTAAATTCCTCGTCATCGCTTTCCCAGTCTATTGTTGTTGTATAATTCAGGTCTACATTGTAGTATTTGCCGTCATATAATAATGTGCCGTCATTTTCAAGATGATATTTTTTGCCCTGATACTCTACCTTTAAATTCTCGCCATTGAACAATTTCCCCCAAAATCCGCTTTCAAGCGGTATTACATTATACAGGGTTCCGGCTATTTCCTTTTTATCGTCCTCTTCATCTTCCTCACCAGAGCCGGAGCTGACACCGCCGGAGTTTTCAAGAGCGTTCTTAATATCTGTAAGCAAAACAACTATTTCGCTTAAATCGGTTTCTTTTGTGTCGACAACCGTTTCAAGCTCCTTATCAGATATTTCCTGTAGTAAATTACGCATTTCAGTAAACAGGGCATATATTTCCATGTAATTCCCGTCGTCTTCGGGTTCTTCAAGCTTTTCAAGTATACTGTTTAATATCTCGTTTGTATCAGACATTAAAGAAGTATCATATTCAAGCAGTATATCACGGATTTCCGTTATAAGGTCAGATGAGCCGCTTTCTTCATTTTCGTTCAGCAAATCACGGATTTCTGTTAAAAGGTCAATTGTTTCATCGTCTTCCGGCTCGGTTTCCTTGCCCATATTATCGCGGATTTCCAAAAGTGCGTTTAATATTTCTTCTTGGCAGTTCTGCCCCATAAGCTGTAGGATTGCGCTGTTTAAATCGTCTTTGGTAACCATTTGACCGCTTATGCCGATTGTTTGGTTATATATAGCCTGTAATATACCCTCAAGGTTTGAAAGGTCGGGTATTAATCTTTCAAGCTCGGCTAAAAGGTCATTTAAAAAGGCTTGCAGTACATTTTCGGGAACTTCGTCATATGCTGGCGGTTCATCGTAATTAACTTGCTGTGTGCCTGTATATGGTTCGCCTGATTCTGTTCTCCAGTCACCGATAAATATATACTCATATATGACAGTACCTGACGAATCGCTTAAACTCATACCTCCATATGCAGTTAAATATGTATTATCACTGCCGACATTAGTAAACACACAATATCTCTTTACTGGATTACTGCTATTCCCGTAAAAATCCACAAATTTTCCTTTGTGTACACCGTATGCCATGAAATGTATATACTTACGTATATGTTCACCTCTGCTGTACCAATTTTCTATCATAATTGCCCCGTAACCCTGCATGTCAATATCGCCTTTCATATAGCCGGGTTCTTTGTTTCTTATGTATTCATTCCACTTATTCGGTAAAAATCCTGCTGTGCCTAGTATCCCCTGCTTTAACTCGTCAGACCCTCTGTAAAAGACATCGCCGATTTTATCAAATATATTATCGCTTTGCAGACCGCCGTAGTATTCGTTCTGCAATGCGTTGATTTGTTCGTTGTACTGTTCGTTTGTGATTTCACCGTCAAAATACTGCTCAAGTACCCATGTGCAAGATGTCAAAAACTCCTTTTCCGTTATGGCGTATGCAGGAATATTTAACACTAACAGGCTTATTGATACAGCTGTTAATACCGCAAGTATCCGCTTCAAAATATTAACTCCCCTTTCTGCTTTAATAAAGGAAAAAACGAGGAATGAGGATTATGTATCATTGCCTTTCCTAAATCCTCACTCCTCATTCCTTAATCCTCAATTAGCACCCTCTGATAGTGCCCATCATGAAAGACAATGCCTTGCGGATACCTATAATTGTTACCGCTACGGGCAGAACCTGCGGAACCATAGATGTAATTGATGATGTAAGCCCGGAAAAATCAACGCTTGACACATCAATCAATGATTCAGCGCCATCACCTGAAGCGCTTGCGTTAACTGCCATTGCCGTTAAAGCAGTTCCGGCAGAACCCACAGCAAGCATACCCCTGTCAATCAGTTTCTTTGTTTTCGCAAGGGTTTCATACATTTTTGCGTTCATGGTAAAAACTCCTTTCCGTGTTAAATTTTTATTCAACGGATATTATCCGCCAAACGCTCCGTTAAGCACCCCGGATATTATCCGGTATATGCCGTATGCCAGTATTACAATAAACAGATACATCAAAAATGTTTTGCTGTCCTCAAATATCTTTAACTGTGTTTCCGAATTCTCCGACAATTCCGCTTGCTGTCCGGCTAATATTTCAAACTGTTCGGCTGTTTTTTCGTCAGCCTTTTTAATATCCTGCAAAAACCCGGCCATCACCGACAGACTTCCGTCAATATCGCCGTAAAGCAAATCAAGGTTAACATCGGATTCATTTTCGGGGTTAGGGTCAATTGTGAAGCCCGGTTCTTGTATCGGTTCTGTAGGTTCTCTTTGCTCCGGCTCTGACGGCTCGGTGTCTAATGGCGTTGTTTCTGCCGGGGGCTGTTCGGTAACTGCCGGTTCAGTTTCGGGCGGTGCTTCTGTGATTATCTCTGAACTATCATCCCAATCAGGCGTTATGTTTAAATTATCCATTTGCCGTCACTTCTTTTTCAAATATGACGTTTTTCACATTACCGTTACGGTCGTAAAGGATTTGACAGTTTTTCATTATCATATCCTTAAAAGAACTTCTGGTTACGTTAAAGCCGAACACTTTGTTAATATCCTGTGCTTTAACCTTTGCCGTAAGTGCTTCGTAACCCTCGTATCCCTTTGTTCTGTCAGATGTTTTCATATCCTCTGTTGCATAATATATCATGTAATTATGATAATCGCCGCTTTTTACCTCGCCTGTTTTTTCGTCTGTAATTTCGTATTTGCCCTCGTCTTCTTTTACTCCTAAAAATATTTCAGCCATTCTTAAGCTCCTTTCTTACTTCGGCTTTTATGCCAATATTTGTTTATTGATTTTTTAACCATATTATGGTATGATTACATTATAACATTTTGTGTATCAATTTGCAACGTGCAATGTAACTAATTGCAACGTTTAATTTTTATATATGTTGCATAATGTTACATATAAAGGGGGTGAAATTATGTATCGTGAAGGCTTTGGCAGTAAGCTAAAAAAAGCCCGAGTAAATACCGGGTTTACCCAAATGGAAGTAGCAAAAGAAACAAAAATATCAAGACCGACTATATCTCAATATGAAAGCGGTCAGAGGCAACCAGATTTAGAGAACTTAGGGACTTTGGCAGACTTTTACGGTGTTTCTGTTGACTGGCTACTTGGTACTGCCGGAGGTAACCCAAATAATATTGACCGTCATAACCTTAGACGTGAAAAAAATCAGGTTAATAATCAGCAAGTAATATGAATGCCCCTTAGTTTTTAAGGGGTAGTACATATTTAATATATAACTTTTAATTTATCAAAAGGAGTGTTCATCATGAGTAAAGATGTAAAGTGCAGAAAATGTAAAATGACATACAGCAAAAAGAAAAGCGAATGTCCGTACTGCCACAAAAAACGCTTTAAAGCTTCACGGCTTATCATTTTTGCTGTTTTAATTGCCGTAATAGGCGGTGCTTCTCACTGGTTCTTTAATTCAAATTTCTTTTTCAGCAAAATACATAGGGTTGACGGAATGTCAATAAAAATACTGGATGTTTATAATGAGTATGATTATATAACCATTAAAATGGAATTTCATAACAAAACAAATGATACAAAAAATATAGATTACAACCTACAAGCATATATTGACGGTTATCTGTCAAATGATACAGATACAATTTACGAAACACTGTTACCTAAAAAAAGGTTCAATTATACTTGCAGAATTTATATTGGTGAATCTAAAGAATGGAATGATATAGAAATTTATTACGGTTCTTATACTGATGACTACAAGCTTTTAACTAAATTTGATAAAAATGATTTTAAGTAACATTTTAATTTTCTTATGGAGTGCATAAAAATGAACAAAATGATACATTGCAGTAAGTGTAATACTATTTATAACAATAATAGACCTCGTTGCCCTACTTGTAACGCCAAAAATATGGAAACATCACATATACCGATAATTATTCTTTTATTAGTCATATTCTCTATACTTATATATTACATGGCAAATTATACTAACTTTTTTGATAACTTTTTTGAATTTGTTAAGCGTTACGTTCTAGGAGATTTTACATAAATATTATCATATCAAGCCTACAGCTCCCCTCTTATGCTGATAAGGGAGGGAGCTATATATATTTCCCTTGTTTTTTATTTATACGGCTTTTTTCATTTCCACAGCAGAAGCTTTGATATGCTCTGCCGCCGCATGGGCGGGTGACGCTTCGCGCCCCGGTACGGATAATCAGGATTAAAATTTGTGCATTTTGCTACTCTGACCGCCGCCTTATGCTCTGCATGCACGCACTCTGATTGCCAACTTGCACAAAAAAGCCGCCCGAGTAATCACCCGGAACGGCTGTTATTTATTCATCCTTTATGTAGGTCAATGATACACTCTCAAAGTACTGACTTAAAAATTTCATGATTTTCCTTGCTTTTTTATCGCTATTAATATCAATAAATGATGACCCTTCTTTTCTCTTTCGTGGTTTCTTAACTATCAGCATATATTTCATACTATTAACTCCCCCTCTTATCGGTAATAAATTCCAAACAATTTTTGTTTTGCGTAATTAGATGAGTTTTTTATCAGCAAAAGTATACCGCCCAGCAAGTATACTTTCCTACCGGAATGAATGATACATAAATATTGAGCCGCATACTTTAGACACCTTAATGCCGCTTAACGGCTCTACCGCTGTTACTATGTAATGCTCAATGTCGCTGTTCCGGTTATATACCTTTATTGACACATCCGTATATCCGCGCTTTTTAAGCCGTTTGCGAAACNNCCATTACCACAGGATGCTGCATTGTATTTCCCCTTTCGGTTTACTCTTTGGTGAGTATACTTTTTCGATTTTGTTTACCTGCCAATAGGTATACTTTTCATTCGTCATCATCTTCATCACGGTATTCGCAATCAACATCACAGCAATTTTCACAGTCCCCGTCACATGACGGCGGTTCTTGGTTTTCGTAGCTCCTCTGAGCCCGGTCGAATTCCCTTTTACTTAAATCAATGAATAATTAATGAGTTGAACCGCGAAGCAAGCGCATACCAAGTTTAAGACCTGCCACAGCACAAATGTGTTTGTGAATATATTGTAAATTTTCTCACGAAAATTCAAGGGGTTACAATGAAATAAAAATAGTGTTGCGCCGTCTTCGGTGGCAACTCAAGGAATATAGAACGAATGTTCTACAGTGCCGCATCTTCTTAATTATAACACTATTTTTATTCCATTGTCAGCAGAGTTATTATTTACTGTTCTTTGATGGACGCAGAAATATAGGCTGCTTGCTTTTTGAGCGTTGCAGCCGTTTATGCTAATTCGGGTATATCTTCGGGAAGCGTTTCAGCTAATGCCGGGATTGATGAAACATCCATTCCCTGCTTTATGTAGTTCTCCCTTTATTACTTTGACGGAATCTATACTGGGTCTGATATATTATCATAATTTATGTCTTAAAAATGCTGTAAAATGTCTGAAAATTCATTGTAATACATTTAATAATCAATTATAATATTAATAATAATTTTATTTGTTAAAATCCGGAAAGGGAATATATACCTGAATATATTATTATTTTTAAGTTCTTCAGCCGGAATCTCCCTGTATAATTTGAATTAAAAGGACGGTAATCATGAAATTTAAAAATCCTGTTGTAAGGGGATATTATCCCGACCCAAGCGTATGCCGTGTAAAAGAAAAATACTACATGGTCTGCAGTTCGTTCCACTATTTTCCGGGCGTTCCGCTGTTTGAAAGCTGCGACCTTATCAACTGGACTCAAATCGGCTTCTGCCTGTCCCGGAAATCCCAGCTTCCCCTTTCTGATGAAAGAAGCTCGGGTGGTATTTACGCACCCACAATCAGATACGATAACGGGCGTTTTTACATGGTAACGACAAATACAAAAACAGCGCAGAATTTTTATGTCTATACGGATGATATTTACGGTGAATGGTCTGAACCCGTATTTGTGGAACAGGATGGAATTGACCCTTCGCTTTATTTTGAAAACGGCAAAGCTTATTTTATGAGCAACGGCACGGATGAAAACGGCAAAGGTGCAATCCAGCAGTGCGAAATTGATATTAAGACAGGCAGAAAAATAACGGAAAGCAGATTCATCTGGAACGGCAGCGGGGGACGCTACCTTGAAAGCCCCCACATATATAAAATCGGCGGTTATTATTATCTTATGGCAGCCGAAGGCGGCACTGAATACGGGCATATGGTTACATACGCCAGAGGTGAAAGCTTATACGGTCCGTTCACGCCATATTATAAAAATCCCGTTCTGACAAACAGAAATCTGGGCGGTTATCCGGTTCAGGGGGTAGGTCATGGCGATTTGGTTGAGGATACAAACGGGAATTACTGGATTTATCATTTGGGATTCAGACAAATCGACAGATGGCTTCCCTATCATCATCTTGGACGCGAGGTTTTCCTAATGCCGGTAACATTTGATGAAAACGGATGGTTCACAGTCGGAGAAAACGGAACTACGGTATCAGCCGCGGAAACTGACAGAATACCTGAAAATATTTACCAGAATATAAAAACCCTTTACAATTTCAATAACACGTGCTATAATAAAGAATGGCAGGTTTTACGGGAATTCATACCTGAAAATTATATCATTAATCCGGATACATGGAAGCTTAAAAGCACCCCTGTCACTATTGACATGACCGGCAGCCCGGCATTTATCGGTTTGCATCAGCAGGAGTTTGACATGGAGCTTTCCGTTGATATTAAGCTTAACGACGGAGAAGCCGGGGTAACCGCTTATATGGATGAGAATCATCATTACGACATAGCGGCTGTCAGGGAAAATGACGGCATCTATGTAATTCTGAAGCTGAATATCGGCGATATAAAGCATATTCAGAATAAAATCAGGATTGACGGCGACGCCGTCAGGCTGATTATTAATTCAAACGCTTATGTATACGATTTCTTATATGAACAGAACGGAATAATAACACGAATGGGCGGAGCTCAGACGCGTTATCTCTCAACAGAGGTGGCAGCTGGTTTCACGGGTGTTTTACTCGGATTATATTCACAGAACGGAACTGTTCACGGATATAATGAATTTAGTAATTTTTTATGCGAATATAAATTACAATGATATATTAATTAGAATATTCAGCATATTAAATATTATTAAAAGCCGTTTTACGGCGGAATGGAGTGTTTATGAACAGAAAAAAAACAAGTAAATTCCTTGCGCTTATTCTTTGCGTCTCATCTGTATCATTGATTGCCGCAGGCTGTACAGGCGGCGGAGAAGGTACCCAGACGGAAATCACCACTGTTAATACACTGGATGACGATATTGACAATCCGGTTGACATCAGCGACGTTGAGGTTGAAAATGCTAAAACCCTTGAGAATCCCAACATTACATACCTTGGTTATTATGATATGCGTATAGCGGGAGATATAAAGCCGGCGGTTAAGCTTTTTGAAGATACCTACGGCGGTAAAATCGAATATTATCCTACGTCATGGGCTGAACGCAGCGATAAGCTTGCCACACTCATTCTTTCGGATGAATCCCCCGACCTTGTCGATAAGGACGGAAACACTTTCCCGCATTTAATGTCTCTCGATATGTATGAAGATTTAACCGATTACATTGATTTATCGCTTCCGCAGTGGGAAGGCATGGGTGATATTATAGAAAGCTTTAAATGGGGTGACGCCCATTACTATTATCCTTTCGTTACCGAAGCATCTCCTTACTGGCTGATGTACAATGAAAGTATTTTTGATGAATACGGCATTGACAATCCCAGGGAGCTTTATGATGCCGGCGAATGGGACTGGAACGCTTACAGACAGTGTATGCTTGATTACGTCGACAATGTTCCCGACGCTCGCTGCGGATATTACGGAGTGAACGGTTTTGATATAATCGCTTCCACGGGAACTCCGTTTATCGGCATGGATGACGGAAAGCTTGTCAGCAATATGAAAAGCCCCGAGGTTGAACGAGCCGCTAATTTCCTTGAGGAGCTGAGAAGAGAAGGTCTTGCTTTCAGAGGAGAAGGTATGTACAATCAGGAGCCGGAACCCCTTGTCCAGGGTTTATCAGCTTTCCAGGGAATCGGCATCTGGAGATTCGCCACATACTGTATTGATTATCCTGAAATGGGAATAAACCTTGTTCCGTTCCCGCGCGACCCCTCAGCCGATGATTATTATTACAGCGTTTCCACATTCGGATACCTTGTTCCCAAGGGTTCGAAGAATATTGAAGGCGGAGCGGAATTCATTAATATGATACGCCTTGTTCAGACCGACCCGGAACTTGGCGCCATTACGAAGCAAAGCGAGATGAACGATAAAGGGTATACTTCCGAACAGTATGATTTTATAAAATCATTCCAGAAAATAGGGAATTTCAAATTTACGAACGATACATTTGAAGGCTTTAACCCTGACCTTAATACCGCTATAGCCGATATGGTAGGAAATATAACATTTGAAACCGGCGAAAACTCCAAATCGTGGTCTCAGCTCCGCGATGAATATGAAATTCTAATCAGCGAAGGTCTTAACGAATACAACAGTACCATAAGCGAATAATAAATTTATTAATCAGTTAAGTTTAAAAAGCGGCTTTTTCAGCCGCTTTTTTCATTGACAAACCAGTTTTTATAATATATAATATATGAATAGAATATTAGAGGTTGTTTCCTCTAAACTTTTATAATAAATTTTTTAGGGATTAAGAAATGAATAATAAAATAATATCCGTTGTTGTTCCGTGCTATAACGAACAGGATGTTCTTCCTCTTTTTTATGATGAAATAATACGGGTTACCGATGAAATGATGAATAAACATACTCAGCTTGCATTTGAGTTTCTGTTCATTAACGACGGCTCAAAGGACGGCACGCTTGGTATTTTAAGAGCATTTACCGAAAAGGATAAACGGTTCAGGTATATTTCATTTTCACGGAATTTCGGCAAGGAATCGGCAATTTATGCGGGTCTTAAAAATTCTAAGGGTGATTATGTCGTCTTAATTGACGCTGATTTACAGCATCCGCCTTCCTTTATTCCGGTAATGTATGATTACGTATCAGGCGGTGAATATGACTGCGCCTCAACCAGACGCGTCAGCCGGAAAGGCGAATCAAGGCTGCTTTCATTTTTCGCGCGTCTTTTTTATAAGATAATAAACCGCTTATCGCAGACAAATATAATTGACGGAGCTCAGGACTACCGGTTTATGACGCGGCAGATGGTTGATTCCATTTTGGAGATGGGGGAATACAACCGTTTTTCAAAGGGTATTTTCAGCTGGGTAGGATATGAAACAAAGTATATCGAATATGAAAATGTTCAGCGCGCCGCGGGAAAGACCACATGGAGCTTCTGGAAGCTTTTTAAGTATTCGCTTGAGGGGATATTCGGATTTACCACAGCCCCGCTTGCTCTCGCAACTTTACTCGGTATGCTTTTCTGCATTGCCGCATTTNNGGTCTGGACGGGTGCGGAAAAGTGTTTACTGCGCAGTACGAACTGGATCTTTAAATACAGCAGTCTGCGCTTTGTATTTATTATAATTATTATTATTCAAAAAATAGTTTTCGGAAATGATACCCCGGGTTATGCATCAACAATATGCATTATACTTTTCAGCGGGGGTCTCCAGCTTTTCTGCACCGGAATACTGGGTCAGTATATTGCAAAGATGTACCTGGAAACAAAAGAACGCCCGATTTATATTATTAAGGAAACAGAAAAATCATCTGATAAAAATAATTCGATATAGGTATTAAATATGGAATATACAGGGATTAAATTTGAATTCACGGCAAAAGCTTATCAGCATTCATCGTCACCTGAAATGAACGGTTGGACCTTTGTTTCTCTTCCGAAAGAAATTTCAGCTGAAATCAGAAATAATTATAAAGGTCTGGAGGAGGGGTGGGGCAGACTGAAGGCGGTTGCAAAAACCGGTAACAGCGAATGGCGGACTGCCGTGTGGTTCGACACAAAACAAGATACTTACCTTCTTCCTCTTAAAGCTCAAATCAGGAAAAAAGAAAATATCATCCACGGTAATGAAGTAAGCATTACTTTATGGATTAATTGATTCAATAGATATGGCTATTACCAATTAACAATTAAAAAATTAACAATTAACAAT
>DBCY01000077.1:16159-20875 GCA_002293295.1 Ruminococcus sp. UBA946
TTTTTAGATGTTACGAGGTACTATAATATTATTTAGCACTCTTTTGCGCGAAGTGATAGCACTCGTCATGATAGAGTGCTAATTTTCATTAATTTATCTCCTTTTTTTCACAATATTATCACAACAGGGATGTATCATATATACATCAGGATGAATGAAAGGGATGATAAGCAATGAATTAATAGAAATTAATGTATATTTCATGTGCTAAAAATAATAATAACTGTATATAATACTTAAGGAGGTTTTCTCAATGTTAAAAATTATGCCTTATGAAAGAAAAAATTATGACCCGTTTGAAATGTTCCGCGAGTTTGACAAAAACTTTTTCAATTTTCCGTCACAGTTCGGTTCGATGAAAACCGACATTAAAGACGACGGTGAGAATTATACACTGGAGGCGGAACTCCCCGGCTTTGAAAAAGAGGATATCAAGCTTGATATCGATAACAATTATTTAATACTCACAGCAGAACATTCCAAGTCTTCCGAGGAAAAGGACAACGGCGGCAAGTATATCCGGCGCGAACGTTCATACGGCTCTTACCAGAGAAGCTTTGATATTTCGGATGTCGTACATGAAAAAATCGGCGCCGAATATCAGAACGGAATACTGAAGGTAACTCTTCCGAAGAAATCAACGGAGGAATATAAAACTAAATCCGTTGAAATAAAATAACCTGATTTCTCATTCCTAGACCCTAACCCCTATTTTTTAAAGCCGCCCGTGCAATCGCAACAGTGATTGCACGGGCGGCGGCAATTTCAGGATTCAGGAGTGAGGAATAAGGAAGGTTTTAACCTATTTTTTCAGTAATTATTTTTGCGCAGTCAATCTGATTAGGAATGTTTCCGTTTTCATCCTTAATCCTCCATATATCGGGAGTAATTTCATCGGCAACATATATTTTGCCGTTTTCATCATATCCGATTTCAATTTTAAGGTCAATAAGGGTAAGGTTCATGCCGTTTAATTCTTTCCTTAAAACATCGCCTACCCTGACCAGAATATCCAAAGCCTCATTATACTGTCCCGGCGCTAAAAAACCTTTCATAATACAGATTCTCTCCGTTATTAGAGGGTCTCCCATCGCATCGTCCTTTAATGTAACCTCAGTATAAGGAGGGTCAAAAACAATACCCTCTTCGAGGGAAAACCTTCTGCACATACTGCCTGCCGTAAAATAACGCAGAACAAATTCCAGCTTCGGCACCGTAAGTTTTCTTACCTCCATCAGGTTTTTTTCTATATCAGAGCTTATATAATGCGTAGGAATACCGTTTTTTTCAAGAAGCTCAAAGAAATAGCTTGTGATTTTCAGTCCGGTATTGCCTTTTCCTTCAACGCTTCCACCCACTGTGTTTGAACCGGGGTCAAACACGCCGTTTTCACCTGTGGCGTCATCCTTAAAAAAAAGATAGACAGCGCCTGTTTCCTCATTTGCAAGTACATCCTTAGTTTTACCCTGATACAGTTTTTTCATTTTAATAACCTTTCCTTTCCGGATGTTATCCTCTTAGAACAACCCCAGCCTGAAAACTTTCAGACTATTTATGTTTTTTAGAATCCGATAAATTCAACACGGATATTATAACATATTTTACTTAAAATGTCAATTATTGCCGAAATAAATTATTATACTAATTTATTTAACATTAATATATGTTCTATGTTAAAAATTACTTATACCATTTCATAAAAAATCCTGTGTTATAAAAAACCTCCTGTGAGTTATAACACAGGAGGTCCAGCAGTATATTTTTTTTAGCTGTCTTGAAAATATTTATTAATACAAGCCAGCCTGAAAAAAAACAAATACGCGGCACATATGATACCTAGCGTCAAATACCCGGTAAAAACCGAATATTCTGTGCTGACATAACCGAACAGCAGTCCGACTGAAACGGATATTATACGAAGTCCCAAAGACGAAAAGGATTCGGCTGTAGCCCGGATACGGCTGTCTGAACGGCTGTGCAGATAACCCATAACAATAGGGTCGGTAATTCCGGATAACGCAAAAAGCACTGTAACCGGAACAAGACATAATATGTTTCTTGTAATAAAAATCGATGCGAAACAGACCGAACATAACCCTATAATAAATGTAAAAATATTTTCATACCTGAATTTTTTTATAAGCCTGTAGGCAAGCAGATTACCCGGTATCCGCACTGTCAGAGAAACAGCGCTTATCAAACCGAAAAAAACCAGCGGTACTTTTATGCTTTCCATTAATGTCTGCCAGAATTCGTCAAGGTATATTATACACGAGCCTATTACAGCTCCGGTCAGACAATAAATTAATACAAGCCGGGAATCCCTGAAAATCTTCAGCGCCTGCTTTATATACTGTATTGCGCCGGCGGTTTTATACTCAGGTTTTGTATGCATTACCGGTTCTTTAAGCGACAGGGTAATTATAAACGCGATACACATACTGACAACTGACAGGATATAATTAAACTCAAAGCTGAAATAATTCGCTAAAACACCTCCGCTGACCGCGGCAATTATCGAACCGGTAAAATCAATTGCTGATAATCGCCCCAAATGCTTTTCAAAATCTTCCTGTTTCCCTTCGGTTGACAGGGAATCATAAAGCAAAGCGTTTTCGCTCCCGCTGGAAAAAGCCTTTCCGATTCCCGTTAAGAACACAGCGGCGGCAAAATAGAGAAAATTATTAGCAAACAATAATATTATAAATTCAGCCGCAGATAAAATCCCGTCAGCACACAGCATTCTTTTCCTGCCGAATTTATCGGCTAAAATACCCGACGGCACTTCAATCACAGTAACGGTCAGGGCAAAAATAATTTCGGCATACACGACCATCCTCACATCCATGCCGCGCTGCTGCCAGAACAGTCTTTCAATGACATATGCGGGTATGAGCGAACGAAAAAATGAAATCCAGTACTGCTTTCTGATATTATCCAAATAACCCATTTCTATCTTCCTTTCAAAATAAGAACATTTTCTAATATATAAAAGAAAGAAACGGGAGGGGCGCGGGTTTTACTATATAACCGGACTTAACAGGGAGGACGTGCTGTCGCCATTTTAGTCACCATCCTTTATTCGGGGGTTTTTGTATTATTTATTATTATTCGTATCCTTACTGTTTTCGTTTTTATTCTTACCCTTCCTGAACTTAATTATATGACGTTTGTTTCCCTGTACAACGGGTACGTCAGAATCATGCACATAATAATTTTCCGTAGAGGTATCCATGTTCCTGCGTTTTAACATCCATTCGGTGAAATTTGTAGCCAAAGTGAAAAGGACGGCAAACACAGGTACTCCGAGGAGCATACCCGCAAACCCGAACAGCCCTCCGCCTATAAAAATCGCAAACATAACCCAGAACGGCGAAAGTCCGGTGGAATCACCCAGTATCATAGGTCCCAGAATATTACCGTCGAACTGCTGTAAAATCAATATGAATATTACAAACGGAATTACCTGTTTCGGCGCCGCCACCAGCAATAACAACGCACTCGGGATTGCCCCGAAGAAGGGCCCGAAAAACGGTATGACATTTGTTACCCCAACTATAACGCTAATCAAAGCGACAAATTCAATATTCATTATACGAAGACATATAAAGCAAAGTATTCCGATTATCAGCGAATCCAGCAGCTTGCCTGAAATGAATCCGCTGAGCGTTTTGTTGGAATGGGACGAAATCCTTAACACGCTTTCGCTGACGTTTTTGGGAAACATGGCGTAAACTACTTTTTTGCACTGGGCAATGAATGTTTCCTTGCTCAAAAGCAGATACACCGATACGATTATTCCGATTACAAAGTCCTTCAGACCAATAATAATGAATACCGCGCCGTCCCTGAACCTTAGGGCTATATCTCCTATTTTCGGTATCATACTGTTCACAAAATCCAGAAGACGCGGCTGAATTGTTTCAAACTGCTGCTCCACAGTGTTTACTATATCGGGATAATTGTCCAGAAACTTATAAATTGACGATTCGAGGTTATCGAGGTAAACTGAGGCATTATCAAATATAATCATTATACTGTCAATAACCTGAGGCAGTATTATGGAAATTATCAGAGTAAGTATTGAAAGGAAAATCAACAGGCTTAAAGACATGCTTAAAGAACGGATAAGCTTCCTGTGCGGTTTTTTCTTTGCCATTATCCTGACAAGCCTGCGTTCTATAAACTTCATAATCGGATTCGTTATGAACGCTATTACTATTCCCCATGTTATCGGAGCCAGAACCCTGAATATCTCAGATATGTAACCGCCTATAACGCTGGAATTAATAGCAATGATGACCATTGCCAGACAAATTGTAAACACTAATACTACATAAACGGAAATCGTAGTATATTTCCTGTTAAAATCCACCTTCATTTTTATGACCATCCTTTCGGGATGTTTTGTCCGGCTGGGACAAAATTCAAAGTTTAAAACAACCCTGTCTCAAACTTTACGGCTCTATAAATCTCAGAGCGGGGATACGCTCCGATAACTGTTTGAAAAGAATGTATCTTTTAACATTATACTATACTTATAAAACAATGTAAATAGAATTTGATTAATTTAATTATTATGTATAATTATCATAAACCGCAAATATATATTTGACAAGTTAAGCTTTTAGTATACAGCAAGTAAAAATATTATTAAAATGTTAATTAACAAAAAAGCTATTCCGTTTTCATAATATATATGTTATAATTATTCGA
>DBCY01000118.1 GCA_002293295.1 Ruminococcus sp. UBA946
GTATTTACAAAAAAATAATAAAAAACCCTTGTAATATTTCTAATATTAGGTTATAATAATTATAATAAGAAATGAATTTTTTAAGATTATCACTATAATATATTTATGTAATTATGTTTTAACGCTGTTAACAAGGAGTGTTTTGAATGAATAATGAACAGACGATGACATTTTCTGTTTATGAAGACAGTGAAGGCGAATTAAAGAAAAATTTAACAATTATTTATGATGCTCTCCGTGAAAAAGGATATAATCCCATTAATCAGATAGTAGGTTATATTTTGTCAGAAGACCCGACATACATAACAACATTCAACAATGCCAGAAGTCTTATACGTCATATTGACCGCGACGAACTTTTACAGGTACTGGTAAAGTCATATTTAGGCGAATAAACTTGTTATGTCATATCAAATATTTTACCTCAGGATAAATTTGGCTCTGAAATGACATATAATTGTAACTGAACTGTAGTTTTATTTTTCAAAATATGTGGTATAATATACTTGTGATAAAAAAAATCATGTCGCAAACACTATAATATACGCTAAATAAAGAGTTTTATTGTATATTATATAGAGGAGTTTGTAATTATGATATTTAAAAGTGTATTTGCCTTATTGTTTACCGCTGTTATCGGAGGTAATGCGATAAATTCTTCAGGTTTATCATATATTAACTGTACTACTGATATTTCATCGCTGGATACTGAGTGCAGAGGGTACGGTCAGGGCAGGGAGCTTGACGACTGCAACAGGCCGCTGGGCGCTGTAATGTTCAATGATGAATACAGTATTTATGACGGTTATGCTATGATGGATTCAGATAAAAATATTTCCCTTACCTTTGACCAGGGATATGAAAACGGTTATACCGAACCTATACTGGATACTTTAAAAGAGAAGGGTGTAAAAGCTGTATTTTTCCTGACCGGCGATTACGCCGAAAGAAACCGTGAGCTTGTAAAACGCATGATTGATGAGGGTCATATAATAGGCAACCATGGTATGGACCATGCTTCGCTCCCGAAGCTCAGTATTGAGGATGCGAAAAATGAAATAATGGCTTTGCATGATTATGTCAAGCAGGAATACGGTTATGAAATGACTTATTTCCGTCCCCCGTGCGGCGAATATTCAGAACAGGGAATAGCGGTTTGTCAGAGCTTAGGCTATAAGACACTGCTTTGGAGCTTCGCTTATCCCGACTGGGATATCAATAACCAGCCTGAACGAACCGCAGCGTTTGAAAGAGTATCGAAGGCTTCGCACGGCGGCGCTATATATCTGCTTCATAGTGTTTCATCGACAAACGCCTCAATTTTAGGCGATGTGATTGATAGTATGAAAGCTGAGGGGTATAATCTGACTACCCCGGATTTATAATTATTTCGGTAAAATTCAGAGCTTATTAATTATTTATTAAGTTGTGATTTTCTCAGTTTACTAATGCAGATAGTAAACTTTTGTGCACGAGGATTGTCGTGCCTCCTTGTTTTATTTTATTTAAGGGATGAACCGGCACTAAACGGTTCATCCCGAATTTTTATGCAAATGTGTATAAAAATCCTGTATAAATTCTTTGTTGCAAATAATATAAACACTTGACAAATATAGCAGACTGATATATAATTAATATATCATACTGATATGTGAGGTGTTCTTATATGATACATCAAAAAATACGGAGACTGCTTTTATTATTATCAGTGCTTCTTTTCCCCGTAACGCTTTATTATTTTTCCCCTGCATTGATTATCAGCGCAGGAATAAAAGGAATTATCAATGGGAGCTTCATTATTTTTTCAATTATGCTCATTGGTTCAATTTTTTGCGGGAGGCTTTTTTGCGCATATCTTTGTCCGGCGGGAGGTTTACAGGAATGTGCCGTGCTTGTTAAAGAAAAAGCCCCGAAACAGGGCTGGAGGAATTATATTAAATACATAATCTGGATTTTATGGATTACTGCGGTTATCTTTTGTTATGTCAGCCGGGGGCAGGTCATAAAAGTTGATTTTTTCTACGAAACCGAAAATGGTATATCAGTATCAAATATTTACTCATATGTTATTTACTATGGTATAGTATTCCTGATTCTGATTCCAGCTCTGGTCGGAGGTAAAAGAGCTTTTTGCCACTATTTCTGCTGGATGGCTCCTTTTATGGTTTTCGGAACAAAATTGCGCAGGATGTTTCATTTGCCAGGATTGCATATAGCTGCTGATAAAAAATCCTGCATTTCCTGTCACAGATGCGACAGTGTATGTCCTATGAGCATTGATGTTAGCAAATCAGTCGAAATCGATTGCATTGACAGTACAGAGTGTATACAATGCGGAGCCTGCGTTGATACATGTCCTAAAAATGTGCTTTCATACAGGATGATAAGAAAGGAGAAAAGTCATGGCAAATGAGAAAAAGCTGGATTGTGTGATTTTGGGATTGTTAAGCCATGAAGACCTGACCGGATATGAAATTAAAAAGCGGATGGACTCGGCTTTGAGATTTTTCTGGGGCGCAAGCTTCGGCAGTATTTATCCTACTTTATGGGAGCTTGTTGAAAATGGCTTTGCCGTTATATCAGATACCAAGGAAACCGAACGCAACAAAATCACCTACAGGATTACGTCAAAAGGACGGCAGTATCTGAAAGAATGGCTGGAGCTTCCTGCCGTGAAAGACGAGCTTCGTTATGAAACATTGCTGAAGTTGTTTTTTGCAAATGAAAGCGGAGAAGAAACCGCCGTTATGCATATTGAGAACTTTCAGGAAAAAATTATTAACGGACTTCCTTTTTTAAAGGAAGCGGTGAAAAATCTTGAAAGGAGCGGCAATGAAGATAAAACCCATCTTTATTATCTGCTTACAGCAAAATTCGGAGTAATGGTATATGAAACATATTTAAAATGGTGCGATGTAGCAAAGGACGCTTTAAAAGGGAATGGGTGATAACATGTCAGGTCACTTCGGATTTTCATACATCGGGCTTATCTATATGCTAATGCTTGAAATCCCCAATATCATATGGATAAAGCATAAGCCCAAAGGTTATGACCCATCCGGCGAGAACAGGATTTTATTGGTATTTGAACGAATCGGTCAGGCGTTATGCACAGTGTCGGTACTGATTTTTACCGATTATAATCCGGCAGCTTTTGAACCGCGGATAGTGTGGTTTTTTACGTCGGCAGCGCTTATGGTTTTATATGAGGGATACTGGGTTCGGTATTTCAGGAGTAAAAAAAGCAACCGGGATTTCTACCGCCCGCTGTTCGGTATACCGGTGCCGGGAGCGGTTTTACCGGTAACAGCTTTTCTTCTGCTTGGTATTTATGGTAAAGTAATCTGGCTTGTAATTTCATCCGTTATACTGGGAATAGGGCATATAGGAATACATTTGCGGCATTATAAAAAATAAATAAGACCGTATTAAAATTTAAGTTTTATTAGAGCGCGTTCACATTGCCATTCAGTCATTAGACATGCAGAATGGGGTAATATAAACACGCTCTGGATGTTATGGGGTGCCATTTACCAGAAAAATTATTGCTGACCGCCCGCAAATGAATATTACCGGCTTTTTCTTAAATCGCTGATATTGACGGATTAACCGGTATAACCGCTAATCCTTGATATACTCAGTTCCGTCGATAAAAATTGATTTACCGTCCTTTTTGAATGTCATTGTCTGCGATGTTTCCACTCCCAGCAGGTTTGATGTTATTGTAATTTCGCCGCCCTTTATTTTGTATGTGCCGTTAATATTAATACCGAGGGTTGACATGGTTATTTTCCCGTCGTTAAATGTAACCGAACTGTCGATGAGGGTTTCGCGGGTAGTATATGTACCGTCGATATTCCCCGAGCATGATGTCAAAAACACCGCTGAAAGTATAAATGTCAGCGTCAGTGCAAGGATTCGCTTTACCATAAAAATCCATCTCCCTTTTTATTATTTACTATAATACTATTCACTTAAAAGCCTTTCTATTTCTTTTTCCAAATCCTTTGGGTTTTTAGTCGGGGCATGCCTTGATACGGCTTCGCCTTTTTTGTTTATGAGGAATTTAGTGAAGTTCCATTTTATTTTAGAGCCGCCAATTCCGCCTTTTTGCGATTTAAGCCAGGTGTACAGGGGTATTTCGTTTTCGCCGTTGACATTACAATTTATTGAAACAATAATTAAACAAACTTACCCATAATATAATAATACATTATTATTGTCAAGTTATCAATTAACAATTCAGACAAGAACGTTCGGCACGTTCGGCAATTCAATGAATGTTATAGTAATACTGTATAATAGGAATTAGGATTCAGGTGTAAGGCGGAAGGATTAAGTTTATTACAGCCGAAAAAATCAAAGCTTGAGGATAAGGTAAAGACCTCCTGCCCAAACAGCAAAAGGTCTATAATAATTATGTATTGCCGTCATTTATTGCCGGAGAAAAAGCTGTTAACATATTTCCGGGCTTCATCATATGTGCCGAATGTGGCATAATAGGATTCCATAGCGCCCTCGGTCCAGGTTTCACCGGACGGAACCTCGTCAATTTCCAGGCTGACGCCGCCCGGCGTAGAGTAAACAACGTATGTCGGGTTCCCTGATATTTTTTCGTTGCCGGTATCTGACATCTTATCATCTCCTTTTATTACGGATGGTTAAGCTAAAACAAACTCCTCATTTTATTATATCATTTTTTTGTGCCATTTTCAATAC
>DBCY01000066.1 GCA_002293295.1 Ruminococcus sp. UBA946
AGCTCAAAGACAAGGCTTCCTTCGATAAGGGGAGAAATCTTCTTTGACAAAGTATCCTTCCGTTATTTCGCAAACGGAGCGGAAGTAATAAAAAACATGACCTTCAGGGTCGTGCCTAACACCGTCGTAGGCATAGTCGGGCGGAGCGGTTCGGGTAAAAGCACCATATCAAAGCTCATTCAAAGGCTTTATATTCCCGAATCGGGGAAAATACTGGTTGACGGCACCGACCTAGCCCTGGCAGACCCTGCGTGGCTTAGGACGCAAATAGGGATTGTACTGCAGGAAAACTTCCTTTTCAATGCTACCGTAAGGGAAAACATTGCGCTTCAGAATCCCGCCGCTTCCATGGACGAAATTATCCGCGCTGCGCAGATTGCCGGGGCTCATGAGTTTATCCTTGAGCTGCGGGAGGGCTATGACACGATGGTCGGCGAAAAGGGAACGGGGCTTTCAGGCGGTCAGAAGCAGCGGATTGCCATAGCAAGGGCATTGCTTACAAATCCTAAAATACTGATTTTCGACGAGGCGACCTCCGCGCTTGATTATGAATCGGAAAGCATAATACAGCGTAACCTCAAGGAAATATGCAAGGGCAGGACGGTTTTAATCATCGCTCACAGACTGTCCACATTAAAGGACGCCGATTTAATAATGGTTGTTGACAGGGGGCAAATCGCGGAATACGGTCCCAAAAAGGATTTGATTGAAAGCAGGGGGCTGTATTATCATCTGCTTTCGCAGCAGGAGAGTATTTAGATTCCAGATGCCAGTGACCAGATACCAGAATATGCGTACATCATCTTTTAAACAATGGGAACTTTATTGTCGACACAAAATTCAATATTTAATAATAAGCTGATGTGCTGTATAATTAAATCTGGAATCTGGTTTCTGGAAACTGGAATCTATAGTCTCTGGTATCTGGTCACTGGAATCCAATGTCAACAACTTAAGAAATAGGCTTAGAATTAAAGTGAAACTTAGCTTTGCGAGGAAGTTTACGAGGGAAAGAGCGGTTAGGACGAATGGGAACAACACATTTTTGAACAGTTTTAAGGAGTTGGACCATCGCACGCATACCGATGGGCTCATTTTGAAAAAGGGTGTAGATAACCAATAAATCCTTAATTGAACCGATAATGAAATTAACATTAGCGACATATTCGTATTTGTTATTTTTATTCTTACGGGATTCCATGATTTTTTCGTCCGCTTCCATTTTAGCTATGGCAACTAAATTAGCAACGGTCATGTGAGCAAAAAAATCCTGACGTATACAATTCGGCGAAAGACCGGTGAAGTTCTCAAGGCACAGCTTGTTTTTTACGATGTCATACTTGGTTTCAATTTTCCAGCGCAGAAAATATAACTCTTTAAAATCTTCTTCATTTAAATCTTCATCAAAAACATCGGTAACCAAAGTCTCAAGCTCTCCCGACGGCAGAAAGAACTTTATAACGCGTATTACAATAGGTCTTTTATTTATTGAAAGCTCCAGTATGTGGTCGCCTAACGGCAGTCCGTCGATTTTAACATTGAACTTGGATTTGATTCTGAACAGGAATTTCACATCTTTTTCCATGTGTTCAAATATGAAATTCCAAGCAAAATACCCCCTGTCATAAATGTTGATTTGCTTATCATCAGAGCCTTGATTTTTCAAAAAAACTCTCGCGTGTTTGCGTTCTGCAATGGTAATAGGCGAGATATGAGCGTCGCGGATAATTGTGACCGTTCGCGAAATATCACCTTTTATCTTTAGTCAGAACACTTAAAAACAATTCAAAATAAACGTTGGTTTAACTTAACAAACCTGCGTATTTAACAGGCTTTGAAGTGTTATTCAAAATAAAAATAAATAAATTCGATAAAAGACAAATATACTCCAGATAACAAGATTAAAGACATAATTAAATTATATAAAAAAGTTCTTCAAATCCTTTTAAAATAAGAATTTGGAGAACTTTTTATATTTATTGATTAATAACCGGACTAAAGACATCATAAATATAAAATCAATTATAATATGGTAAAATATGTTTATACATTATTAGAATAAAATTTCATAAAAAATACTCAATNNATAAATTCTGTAATTGAATTATTTATTAATTCTACTAAACGGTTATCTCTTTCTGTAATTTTGTTAGCTTTAAAAGATGATAAATCATTTTTATCAATACCAATTAAACAAATATATCGTAAAATATTACTAAATGATTTAAAGTATTCTCTCATTTTGGGAGAGTTATTTTTATCTGCAAATGAAAGGATTTTCTCAAAATAAAGAAAACTTTCAGTTAAATAAAAATCACAATCGTCATTTATATATTTTCTTTGATTTTCTAAATTATGTCGTATAAACATAAATCTATCTTTATTGTTTGATGTCCCCTTATCATCTTTTAACCATTCTATATCTATAGCAAACATATATGAAATTAAAATTAATAATGTAGTTGACGGATTTTCTATGTTTTTTTCAATTTTACTTACATGGGTTTGACTAATTCCAAGTAATTTTGCAAAATCAGATTGATTAAGGTTGTTGCTTTTTCTTACAAATTTAATGCGTTCACCTAGAGTCATATTGTACACCTCTAACAAATATTATGCGTATCACATATTATCGCTTGACATATATGTGTATCTCATATATAATGTGATATATAAATCTATCAATGTTTAGTATACCATAAAATAATTTAAAATAAAAGAGGTGAAACGATGAAAAATTCAAAAAAAAGCAAATTAGGCAAAATAATATCTAAATCTTTAATTGATTTAGAAAAAAATCAAAATTGGCTTTCAGAACAAATCGGTGTAAATCGTGAACAGATTTCACTTTATGTAACTGGAAAATCTATTCCATCCGCACAAAGATTATATTTTTTGTCTCGTGCATTAAATGTTAGCATTGAAATACTTGCACAAGCTATTATTGAAGAGGGGCATAAAATCACATGAACGAACAATGGATAACAGTAAAGGAAGCATCTTTATGCTTGCAAATTACTGAACGACATGTAGTAAGGTTATCTGTAGAACACCAAACAATTATAAGCAAGTACATCAAAGGAAAAGGGCGCGGGGGCAAACAGCTGAGAATACTGCTTGACAGCTTACCGCAGGAAGCACAGGACAGATATAACGGAATAGCGCTGAAACCCGCTCAGGACGAACGGTATGATATATACCGTACTTTGACGGATGAACAGCGTAAAAGACTTGATGAAAAGGTATTTGCGGTGACAATGTACAAGAACTTCAAGAACCAATACCATCAGAAAGACTGCAGAAAAGCATTCTTAAAAAGTTTTAAAGAAGAGTATGAAAGCATTGACGTAAATGAGTACAGTCTTAAATACTGGGTGTCAAAGTATGATACGGACGGTATCGGCGGCTTGACAGACAACAGAGGGCGTAAAAACAAGGGTGAATCGTCTGTTACAAAAGAAATGCAGGATATGTTTCTAAGCTATTGGCTTAGTGATAAAAAGCCTAAAATTACAACCTGCTATTTCTTTGTAAAGCAGAATTTTTCTAAACGGAATATTGAAGTACCCCATATATCAAGCTTCAAGAGGTTTATTAAAACTATTCAGCCATCCGCTATAGCATTGCACAGAGAAGGTAAAAAATACTTTGATGATAACTTTACCGCAAGTATTCCAACCGATTATAACAGTATGGGTTCAAATGATGAATGGATTGCAGACCATCATATTTATGACGTTATAGTAAACGGCAACGGCAAGGCGGGGCGTGCCTGGCTTAGTGTTTGGATGGACAGACGCACACGGTATATAGTAGGTTATGTAATTAATCTTTGCGAGCCGAATGCGGATATTGTTCTTGACAGCTTCCATAATGCGGTTGTTAAATGCGGAGTTCCTAAGAGGGTTCATATTGATAACGGAAAAGATTATAAGGTTCATGACCTCTTCAATACTGACAATGGTTATTCCTTAGCCGCTGAAATGAAAATAGCTGTAAGGTATGCCTTACCGTATAACGCAAAAGCAAAATCAATTGAAAGAACCTTCGGCACGTTAGAAACACTGAACCGAATGCTGTCATCATACATAGGAAACAGTCCCGATAACCGCCCCGAGTCAATGAAAAAGCTTAATTCACAGCTTAAAGATGAAGTCCCGTCATATGAGCGGTTCAAGGAGTATGCAAAGGCTTGTATTGAAATTTACAATAATACTCAGCATACAGGCGCAGGGATGAACGGTCGCACACCCTACACAGCATATAAAGAAGAGTTCCGCGAGCCCATGAGAACAATAGCACCTATTGAGCTTCAATCACTTATGAGACGTACAACCCGTAAAATAAAGGTTAATAAAAACGGCGTTAAATTCAATGAGATTTATAACCAATCGTATAACAGTATTGAACTGCAGTCCCTTGCGTTCGGCAAGTATGTATATGCAAGGTACGACACCGAGGATGTGCGCAGTATTAATATTTACACAGAGGACGGCAGATTTTTATGTATTGCTTCAATTAGCGGTGTATACAGCTATTCAGATGACAGAGAGCTTAATATTCAGACAATAAGGGAAAACCAGCGGCATAACAGAAAATTACGGGAGCAGGCGAGAAGTATTAAACCGGAAATATCCGTTCCGGATTGCACCGATATACTTATTGACTACGCCAACGGCATTGAAAGCCCCGATTACAGCGACATTCCGAAATATGTTCATCTTGATGTTTCCAAACGTTATGAACTTTCAGAAATTGAAGGCAAAAGGAAAAAGCATAATAAAGCTTTACACAAGGACAACAGCAGTTATGATGATACAGACAGGTATTTTTTAGCTCTTGGAAATAATAAAAAGGAGGATGCAATGTAATGAGCGGTACAGAAATGTATGTAAACAGCGTAAGACTAAAGCTTTCCGATTACATATCCAACACAAAACGCAGTCAGTCAGCGGTTTCAAAAGGCATTGGGATTTCGGCGGCAGCGTTGTCGCAGTTTTTGAGCAGGTCGTATATGGGTTCAAATGAGGATGTGGCAATTAAAGCAGAACAGTTCATGAACCGAGAATCCGAGCGAAAAAACTATACGCCTAAACCCGGCTTTACAAGTAAACTAAAAAACACTTTAAAAATCAATTCGGCGCTTGACTATACATTTAACAGAAACAGTATCTGCATAGTTATCGGAGACGCAGGGTGCGGAAAGACAACAGCGTTACAGAATTATACGGAACTTAATAACGGCGCTGTTTATGTTCAGGCAGACGCAACCAAATCATCACCGCGCGCTATACTTAATCTGATAGTAAAAACATTCGGATTCAAGATACGGGGAACGACTTCCGAAATACTTGATAAAATCATTGAGGAGCTGACGGGAACGAACTGCCTGCTGATTATTGATGAAGCCCAGCACCTTACGGAACGTTCATTTGACACCATAAGAGCCATAAACGATAAAGCGGAAATCGGTATTGTATATGCGGGAACGCCTAATATATTTAATCGGATGTTCGGTAAGCGCGCTGACGAACTCGACCAGGTTTACAGCCGTCACGGCTTTTTATGCGAACTTAAAAACAGATATTCAATTGACGATATATCAAACATATTCAGAGATTTTAAGCTAAGTAAAACAATCCTTAAACATTTACTTAACGTATCATCAAGAAAAGGCGGGTTAAGGCTTGCGGTAAATTTATTCCGGCTTGCGAATGATATTGCAGTGCGTACAGGTGAGGAATTTAACGAAAAGCACCTTGAAATCGCTTCTATGAATGTTGGGAACGGGGGAGCATTATGAAACGGTTAGAAGCAATACTGGAAGGCATACAGATACTTGAATTCCTGTATATAGTATACGGGGTATGCGGGGCGTATGAACAGGAGCTGACAACAGGAACGCAGTTTATAGCGCGGCTTTTGACAGCCTGCACAATCCTTGCCGTTACAACAGGTATTTTAAAAGTATTAGAGGCTGTTCGAAAAAATAAGAAAAACCACTTCTTAAAATCCAAACAGCCGCTAAAAACCAAAGATTTAACCACTATTTTATGATAACACATTAAATGCAAAATGTCAAGTCCCTTTTAAGGCTACAGAAATGCAGTTTTAGGCGCACTGGTTTTGTCAGGGTATTTTACTTATAAAATCTTTCGAACACCGCTTTAATGCATTTTAACGCCTCTTTAATAGGGTCGGCAAATAAAAATATTATTTTAATGAAATATGGAGGCTTTTTACTATGAAAACATCAATAATTAATTACGATTACGCCTTTTTTAAGAATTTAATACACACAGGCTTGCTGAATTTGATTAATGAGAACTATTCATTCTATTCAGAAAACAGCGAAGAAAAGCTGTCTAAACTAAGTGATATGATAAATTCGCAGATTTATCTTGATACTAAATTCAAAGCAACATTTGAAAACGAGCTTTATTGTTTGGTTTCCGATATTGTATCAGAGAGCTTTGACAAGGGTATTGAAATAGCGTTTTCATTCATTAAAAGCATAATGACGGCAGAGCCGAATACCCTTGAGGTAAGAGTGAAAGAACCTAATCAAACGCCTAAGGCTGAAACTTCCGGCACAGCAAAATTTAATCCTGATGACGAGTTTTCAAACTTCCTGAACAGAGCAGTCCCAATGCTCAGCGAGGAAAATAAAGCAAAATTGCAAAGCCGGATTGAAGTGTTAATCGAATATCAGAACAGAATAATTATATAAACTTATCGAGCAGGTAATGTGATGTTGCCTGCTCATTTTATTATCATAATTTATTTTCATATGATAATTTTATTTACAACGATAATTTGATAAACTTAAAACAGGAGGCGGTAAGAATGTATGAATTTCTGAAAGAACTTACTTATGATGATTTGGACGAAGAGCAAAAAGAGCTTGCCGACTGTATAGGAATTGATAATTATAAAAGCCTTATTAATACATACGGCGGTACTAATATTAATATAAGACTTCCCGAAACTATATGCATTAATATCCGCAACAAAAAAATTTGCAGTGAGTTTGACGGAGGTAATTATAATAATCTTGCAAAGAAATACAGGCTTTCAGCCGTATCTGTCAGACGTATAATAAGCGCGCAATACAAAAAGTAATCCGAAAGGATGAAATAAAAATAAGCCGACAGGCGTAAAACGGAGGGTACACACAATGAATGAAATTCAAACCCAAGCTGTAGCAACAGCGAATGAAACGGATACTGCCGCCGTTGATACACAGGAAAAAAAGCAGGAATCAAGGTCTTTCACACAGGATGAGGTAAACGCTATCGTTCAGAAAAGACTATCAGAGGAAAAAACGAAAAATACCGAACTTTTAAAAGCGCAGGCTGAAACAGACGAACGGGAAAAACAGATTTCAGAACGCGAAAAGGCTGTTGAATTACAGGAAAGAAAATTCACGGCAAAAAAACTTTTAAATGATAAAGGACTTTCCGCCGAGCTTGCCGGCTTCCTTGACTATTCAACAGAAGAAACCGCGCTTGCGGGTATTGAGAAGCTTACTGAAATCATCCAAAGCCAAAAACTTCCCGTTGAAAATGATACAGGAATGAAAGTTTTCAACACAGGTATTAAATACGGCGCTCCCGGCGAATTTAAAGAAGAAAGCCAGTTTTTGAAAGGATTTTGTAAATTTAATATATAATACGAAAGGGTTTTATATATGAGTGAAATTAATTATGCATCCAAATACTCACAGGAAATTGACGAGCGTTTTAAACTGGTATCAGTTACGGAAGAGGCGGTCAACCAGAACTATGAATTTGAAGGAGTAGACAAAGTATTTGTTTATTCCGCCGACCTTGCCGAACTTAATGACTATGACTTATATGCGGGCTTCTCACGTTACGGAACGCCCAAGGAACTTGGCAACCGTATTCAGGAAATGCAGCTGACGCAGGATAAGTCTTTTACCTTCACAATTGACAAGAGAAACAACTCTGACACTATGATGACACAGCACGCAGGACGTTCATTACAGCGGCATATAGATGAGCTTATAGTCCCCGCAGTTGATAAATACAGGCTTAATGTAATGGCTGAAAACGCCTATTTATATACCAATTCCGCAAGCGACCCCTATTTAAAGTATATGACCGTAAGCGCCGACCTGACTGAAAAGAAAGTTCCTGTCAAAGGAAGGATTGTTTATATGACGCCCTCATTTTATCTTCAGTTAAGGTTTGATGAAAAATTTACCGGAATTGCAGATAAGTCCGCAGACATTGCGCATAACGGTGAAGTTCCTATGATTGACGGTGCAAAGATTATTGTAGTTCCGTCTGAATATCTTCCCTTGAATACTCTTTTTATGGTAACACATCCAATAGCAACCGTATCGCCTGTAAAGCTTGCGGAATACAACATCAACGAAAATCCCCCTGGAATAAGCGGATGGCTTGTTGAGGGGCGTACTTATTATGACGCATTCGTTTTAGATAACAAGAAAGACGCTATTGTCATTATGAAAACTGCTTAATTACGAGCAGGTTAAATCTTCATTTTCATAACTTAAAACCGTATTTAAATCAAATTAAAACACTGATTTAGAACGGTTTTAAGTATTATTATACGGGGTGGTGAAACGCCGCCCCCTTTATCGCAAATTATTATATTACACCCTACCGAACGTTACGTTACTTAAGGGGGGAGTATAACGCTCACCCCTCAACTTCGCTGTGAATACGATACATTATACCCCCTCGTGCTTTGCGAGGGGGACGGGGTTCTGAAACGGAACGGGGTCAGATATGTGGTTACTCAATGCTGATTTGTAGTATAGAAGCCCCCGTCGCGTTTCGTGACGGGGGCTGAACAAAACGTTCGGGGGTCTTCATTCCCGTATTATCCATATAACACGGCATCCTCTATTTCTGACGGGTGTGCGATACGCACAGGTGTCTTGTTTTATTCACTCTTTGTAACGCTTATTTCAAGCCTGTTTCAAGCTTATTATATGCTTTTTCTAGCTTTGTCAAGCTTTATAACGGGATTTATCGCGAACGGCAGGAGTATATTTCGCGAACGGTCACAATAATATCGTTTAATATATCCAATCTTATCGAAGCGCAGGCTGTCGGCGATTTGTTTCCCTCGCCTGTTGCGCCGAAGTATTTGATTAGCTGCTTTGTCTGGGGCAAGGCAATAAGACTGCTGTCAACCGCGTTAAGAATATACCCGCGAAACCGTTTTTCGGCAGCAACCTCCGAAGCCGTTATCTCAAATGTTTTCAAAAAAGGCAGATGATTTATTTTATTCCGTGCTTTTGAAAACGCTTGTTGTGTAGGCGCTTCCTCCCCTAATAACCTATAAAATTTCTGCAGCGCCGCTGACGCGCTCTCTTTCGGTATGTTCAGCATATACAGTACCAGTTTCCTAAACGGCATTTTCCTTTCCCTTGTAAAATCTGTCTCCTTGAATCTTGATTTTTCAAGCAGCTTTTTGTCACTCAGCATCTCAAGTATTTTATCAACTACAGCTTTGAATATCGACATTTTATCACCTTTATCAAAATGCTATACCTTTTGGGTATCCATTCCGATTTTTAGGGCGATTTCTTTTTTGTCAATTCGCTTTTTCACTAAAGTTTTTTCGCTTTTTTGTGCTTTGTTTTTTCTTCCTTAAGTTGTTGACATTGTATTATAGTCTGGAAGATTGACCGCTTTTCCCGCGACAAGTACGACAGCGTTATCTATAAATACAAGCTGAACAAAAACGGGGTAAGCGTTATATCCGCGACGGAGCCGATTGACGACAGCCCAGAAGGCAAGCTCATGGAATCCATATTTGAGGGCTTCTCGGAATATTACATCAAAGACCTTGCAATGAAAACAAGCAGGGGAATGACCGAGAACGCTATCAAGGGCAAATTCAACGGCGGTTATGTTACGTTCGGTTATTTTATTGACGAAGATAGGCATTTTCAGCGAGACCCCGCAACCGCCCCCGTCGTAACTGATATATTCATCAGATACGCAGGCGGAGAAACAATCAAGAGCATTATCGAGGATTTAACCGTCAAGGGCATAAAAAACAAGGGCAAACCTATATCATATCACTTTATTAACATAATGCTGAAAAACCGACGTTATTTGGGCGAATATTCGTTCAAGGATACCGTAAACGAAAACGCTATCCCGCCGCTTGTAACCCCTGAGATTTTCGAGAAATGCCAAATAAGACTGACGGAGAACTTTAAAAAGCCGGGTACATTCAAGCCTGTTGAGGATAAATATATTCTAACGGGAAAAATCTTCTGCGGACACTGCGGCGATACGATGTCCGGCGTAAGCGCCACAAGCAAGACCAAGGAAATTTATAGGTATTATCAGTGTATATCCTCAAAGAAAAAGAAATGCAATAAAAAGCGGACTCCAAAAGACCTTATCGAAAACGCCGTCATTGAACTGGCGATGAGATTGTTTAAGGATAAGGCTTTAATCAAGCGTATAGTCGATACTTGCTACAGTCTGCAAACAACCAAAAGCGCACAGTTGCCCGCTCTTAAGAAGCAGCTGAAGCAGACGAAAAAAGAGATTGACAACATAATGAACGCAGTCAAAGCGGGGATTATCACCAAAACCACGAAATCAGCGCTTGAAAGTCTCGAACAGGAACAGGAGCGGCTTGAAACCGCAATTGCAATAGAGCAAATAGAACGTCCTCATATCAGCCGTGAGCAGATTGAATTCTGGATTATGAAATTTGCCGGGACCGACCTGACAAGCGTTGAGCAAAAGCAAAGGCTTATTGATATTTTCGTAAATAGCGTTTATGTCTATGATGATAAAATGGTGGTGACGTTCAACTACAAGGACAGTGAGAAGTGCATAGACCTTGATTCCGTAAACGCGCCTAAAAACAAAGAGAACACCCACAGCAATGAGTGTTCGCCTCTGTTTGATTTTGGTGACCCGTACGGGAATCGAAAATTGCCCTTGCTTTTCAGCGGCTTTCAGCAACCTTAAGAAAACCTTGATTCTATGCGGTTTTCAGGCGTTTTGATTTTTATTTATTTGCGTAACTTTTATTAAGTTTTCGTATCGGTAAAGAACAAACAAAGAACAAGAACGGCATATCTCTACATCAATATTGAGGATAATTCCGCTTGAAATACAGTGGAATTATTTTTATCAAAGCATTTTTCACCGTCTATTGATTCCGGCATTAATTATTATTGCTAAGGCTAAAATATTCTAAAAATCATATATTTTTAATGAGGTTGTTTCGTTGATTTGATTGTTATATTATCAAGAACAATGACAAAAAAAGCCGCCCCACAATTATCACAAAAATTCATTTCAGCCGGGTTTTCAGCGCCGCAGTTTTCACATTTTTTCATGGGAAAAAGCTCCTTGTTTTATAAAAATAACTATTTACCCGCTTTAAAATTATAAATCGGTTTTATTATGTCAATTACGTCAACCGTATCGGCCACGTTTTCAATTATTTCGTCAATAGGCTTATAAACAAAAGGCGATTCGTCGATAGTTGACTGGCTTATGGTTGAAGAATAAACGCCTTTCATGCTCTCGATAAACTCTTCAAGCGATACGGCGGTTTTCGCTTCGCTTCGGCTCATTATGCGCCCCGCTCCGTGGGGAGCGCTGAAATTCCAGTCGGGGTTTCCTTTGCCGACGCAAAGCAGACTGCCGTCGCGCATATTCATGGGAATAAGAACCCTTTCGTCTTTTTGCGCAGAAATCGCCCCTTTTCTCAAAATCATGGCGTCAGTATCAATATAATTATGTATAGTAGAAAAAGTTTCTTTAATTTCAACCCCCAGGAATCCGGCGATCGCCTCTATTATCGCCTGTCTGTTAAGCAAAGCGAAGTTCTGAGCCGCTTTAAGGTCAGAAATATAGTCGTCAAATAGATTCCCCTCTATAAAAGTATGGTTCCAGTCGTTGCAGAAGCGTCCCTCTTCAATTAGCCGCTGTTTATTTTCGCGGCAATAATCCTGAGCTTTTTTCTGATAAAAAAGGCTTATCTGCCTGCCGAAACGTCTACTCCCGCTGTGAACGACAAGATAAAGCCGACCGTCACTTCCGCGTCCGAGTTCGATAAAGTGATTTCCGCCGCCTAAAGTCGCCATGCTTGATTTAGCCATGCCGATGTCAATTTTTCCGAAACAGCGCAGAGAAGCCCAGTCAATTTTATCATTATACGGATGAGACCCGCCTGTTTTCTTCCTTATGCCCGCCGCAAAATGAGCGGCTTCGTCCACTTTTTCTAAGTCAATATCCTGAACGCCAAGCGCGGCGGTTTCCATTCCGCAGCCTATATCCGCGCCGACAAGCGACGGGATGGCGACGGCGCTCACCGTCATGGTAAATCCGACGACCGCGCCCTCGCCCGCGTGAACGTCGGGCATTATCCTGACCTGACTGTCTTTCACGAATGGCTCGCTCATAAGCGTTATTATCTGGCCTATGCCGTTTGAATCGATATTGACTGTAAATACCTTTGCGGTATTGTATTTACCTCTTAATTCTAACATATTATTTCATTCCTTTCAAGCGGGTTTTCAGCGCCGCAGTTCTGACATTTTTTCATGGGGTGACCTCATCGTTTAAGATTTTACAACCGAGCAGGGCTTTTCTTAAACTGTCAGTTTATCAGAAACAGTCAGACCGGATTTTGCCTCTATTAATTTCAGCGTTAATTAGTTTCTTTGAAAAGTATATTGCAATTGGGAAGAGCTTGTTTTAATCCATATATTTGTCGTTCGGTTAGGGGATTCTCTGATAAATCAAGCCTTTTCAAACTCTTAAGGTTTTTTAGCGGACTTATATCGCTGATTTTATTACCGCTGAGCAAAAGCCATTCTAAATTTATTAAATTCATTAGCTGACTAATATCGTTTATAAGGTTATCAGAAATAAAAAGGAATTTTAAGCGGGTAAGATCATTCAGAGGGTTAATATCGCATATCTGATTGCTTATAAGGTTTAGATATCTTAAATCAATAAGGTTTTTTAAAGGGTTTATATTATTTATCTGGTTTTTCCTCAGATTGAGCTTTTCTAACTGAATCAGACTGTTCAGCGGTATTACATCGTTTATTTGGTTTTGGTCAAGCAACAGCTCTTTCAAGTTTTTTAAATCAGCCAAAGGCCTTATGTCACTTATCTGGTTATTGCTAAGGCTAAGTTGTTCTAAAAATGTTATGTTTTTTAACGAGGTTGTTTCGCTGATTTGATTGTTATCAAGAACAAGCTCCGTTAATTTATTAAAATTCATTAATGGACTTATTTCGCTGATTTGTGTATTTATTAGATTAAGCGTTTTTAAGTTTTTCAGTCTGACAAGCGGACTTATATCTTTTATCGGATTACCGCGAAGGTCAAGCTTTTTTAGTTCAGTTAGATTACTCAACGGACTTATATCGTTTATCAGATTTATACATAAATAAAGCTCTGAAAGATTTTTCAGATTTTTCAGCGGACTTATATCTTTTATTTGATTGCTTGATAAGTAAAGATATTTAAGCCCTTTCATATTTTTTAAATATCCGATGTCGCTTATGTTAATTGAATCATGATAAAGGTATTCGGTTTTATCAGAAAAGTCATCCGCATTATTATGAGATATTATTTCTTCATCTTCTTCACGCCGGTTTCCGGCGTCAATAGTTTTCTTTTGGCTTAAAATTTCCTGACGGCGTTTTTCAATATCCTCTTTTGCGGGAACATTGATAAAACTGAAAGAGTAGCGTTCTGAGAATAATTTTAGCGATAACCTTTCAAGCCAATAAACAACCCTTTCCATAGTAAGGAATTTTTCTTCGTTAACATAGATACAGGCATAGTCGGGAACCCTTCCGTATCTGTTTTTACAATCAAAAATTGTCTTATTGCCCAGCTCGCTTAATTCAAAAAATTCTCCCGACAGGCTCGTTTCTTGAACTTCTTCTGTTTCTTCAAGGGAATAATACAGATTTTCTATGAAAAAATCAGAGACTGAATCCTTGAATTCTTTATATTTACCTCTAAGCCGTTCGCGCTCAGAATCGTTGATGTCATTATCCTCTTTAATTTCCCATCTAAGTAACGGGATATTGCATAAATCAAGCCAGAAAAACAGCTCGCCGCCATTTTCTTCGCCGTCGACAATATCAAACTCAACCCAATTGACGACGCCGTATGGCTCAGTAAGATGAAAAATCCCGTCCCAATAAGTCCAATAATGAATTTGTATGTATTTTTCATTGTTTTTATTTTTTATATGATTCATATGTAACCTCTTTTTATATATTTAAAGCAGTGATGTTTAAAGAATTTATATATTACCCCATATCCTGCGCAGTTCATCCCTCTCCACGAAAGTTTGGGATTTTATCCCCTACACTTATAATTATACCGAGTATACAGTCTAAAGTCAACAATAAATTATAATGTGTCATTTTAAAGCTTCTTACCAATAATTTACATATAAAAATGAGAGTTAAAGAAACTTTTCAACATCGTACAAGTAAACATAGTCGATGAATTAATACTTCAACTTTTTAATGTGATGAATTATCTAATGTTAAATAATTTAACATTTTCTATTGACAATCGGGCTTTTGTATGATATACTACTATTATACCGCAGTCCGAAAGTTAAAGTTAAGATTTTTGTGGAAATACGGTGTTTGGGAGTGTAGTAAAGTGGCAGACGCCGATTATAAAAAGGAAAGAATTGCCGCAGATTTTGCCGAGTTACTGCCAATTTTGCGAAAGAAGCTTAATATTACCCAACAGGAGCTTGGCGATAAGGTGGGAGTTACGCGGCAGACAATTCTGTTTGCCGAAAGCCAAAAAAGACCCCTTACATGGACTATGTTTCTTGCCCTTGCGTTTTTGTTTATGATGGATTATAAAACAAGGTCATTTTTGTTAGAGTCCGGTATCATGAACGATGAATTGAGCCAAATCCTTTTAGGCGACAAAACCAGTTTAATGAAAACCACTGCTATGTCAGATATGAACACATCTATGCTGAGTAAATCAAAACTCATGATAAGCTCACTAACCGACAACGATGAAAAATAATTAGGAGGTTTTACATATGTCTGCAGAACGTATTATTGGTATAGATTTCGGTACTACGATAACGGTAGCATATCTCGAAGCGGGTATAGTTAATTATATAGCTCAATCCAGTTTGAATACGCAGTTTACTAAGGAGTTAAGCGAGCTGCGTATTGAGGATTATATGGTGTCTTTGCAACAAATTAAGACAGCCGCGGAGAACAGGTTTGGTATTACTATCACCGAAAGTATAATTTCGGTGCCAAACCATTATACCCCCGTTGAAATATCTAAGCTGAAAAGCGCCGCAGCATTGCTTGGCTTTAGAGTACTTCGCATAATAACTCGGGCAGAGGCGCTTATTTTTGCTTTTGTTTACAGACAAAAACCCGAATCTGCAAACGTGCTGGCGGTGTTGAATTCTCCCGGGTTGATTGATGTTTGCCTCGCTAATTGTAGCGACACTGTCATACAAAAGGAGTTTGTTAAGAGCTATTCCGATTCCGAAGAAATTGATGTTGGAAATTTTTCGGACTTTATTATTGATGAAAGCGACGAACTTACAATTTGTTTATGCGATAGTTACAGTGATAATACTCTACTGGAAAAATTAAAGGATTACCGCATCGTGTCCCTCGGAGAACACTGTGTTGTTGAAGGCTTATGCCTGTATTCAACTTTTAATCAATCCGCTTCCCATATCAATATATTATTACTTACGGCACTGACCTATTCTTTTAGTATTCAAGCCAACAGCACCGAATTATTACTATATAAAAAGGACACAAATATTCCGATTTGTCAATTAATAGAGTATAATATGCCAACAGCGCCGGTAACTGTTTCAATTGTTTGCACAGAAAATTCGTTTTGTTCTCAGAATGTTTTAATAGAGCAATTTCTCCTGCCTGCAAGCTGTTGTGGGAAGGACATTGAAGTTGAGTATAATATAGATGCGAATAGTGATGTTGAATTGCTTTTTAGAATACCCCGTACTGAAAATAGCGGCTCCGGTAAATTATTATACAGAAAAAAATCTGTGAACCATTATCAATGTAAAAATATTAAGGAGGCATTTTCATGTCCACGGAACGCATAATAGGAATAGATTTTGGAACAAGCACGACGGTTGTTCGGGTGAAAACCTATATAAACGGGGAACCTGAAGGTTCGCCGGTGTTTGTCGAATCAATCAAGTTTGACGGGATGGACACCCTGCCCTCACTCGTCCTTTGGGATGATGGGTATAACGAGTTTATTGTCGGACGCGAAGCGGGCGACCTCGCCGGAAATGGTACAGGAGAGCTTTTCCGGAACTTCAAGCTCGACCTGCTCAGTGCGGACGGACGGGAAAAAGCCGAGGAGCTTATAACACAGCTTTTCATGCATATCTATGAAGCTTATTCATATGAACAGGAGCATTTTACCCGCTGCGACAGCGAAATCACCTATATCAGCTATCCGGCTAAATGGCAGAAGGAAATAGCCGCGAAAATGGTGCAAATCGCGGAAACGGCAGGGTTCAGGAATGTCAGGGGGCTTGACGAGCCGTCGGCGGCAATACATACTGTTCTCGTCCAGAAAGAAAACGAACTGCAAAGGCTTGGCGGTCAGTCTCTGAATATATTAATCGCCGATATGGGAGCGGGAACGACCGACCTTGCGCTTTGCCGGTATTCACCCGGTCGGAAGAATGCCGAGATTATCAGCACCTGGCCGCGCGGAGAATCAAACGAACTTTTCGGCGGGCGTGAGATTGACGACGCCTTATGGGGATATGTCAAAGACTATATAGCTTCTTGCGGTCTTGAACCTATAGCGGACGAACGCCCGTACCTAACGCAGTCCAAGGCATGGAAGGAAGAAAACGTATCGGCGTCGTTAAAGCGCGGACGGCCCGTTACTTCCTGCGGATTCATTGGAAGCCTGTTCCATCATTTAGGCGGCAGCCAAAAGCCGTTCCCCCCTGTTGACCGCTCCGTACTGGAAAACCTGCTATCAGATTACCTTCGTCAGTTCCCCGCTCTGGTAAACGGCTTATTATCGAACACGCCGAACTGCCGCGCAGAGGACATAGACCTTGTAATCCTGACCGGAGGACACAGCCAGTGGTATTTTGCCGACGAGATTCTTACCGGAAAGCTTGCTCGCTTCGGGGAAGTGAACCTGCCGAAAATTCGCCGCGAACCGGAACGCGTCGTCCGGCTGTCGCGCCCTCAGGAAACCGTTGCCCTTGGCATGGTTTATCAGCCGATGAATGTGGAGGTTACTAAGGAAGCACCGAGGACGAAGCCTAAACCGGAACTGCAATCCGCGCCGAAGCCTGAGCCACAGCCTGAACCACAGCTTAAACCCATACAACATAGCCATACAATACCGGAAACTATTGGAGAAGTTATATTTAGTAGTGAAACTTTTTATTATCATGATAGAATACCAATAGATGGTAAAATTCTTATCTCTGAGAAATGGTTTGTTTTTTTACCGGATAATGAAGTAAATAAACTTAATTTGCTTTGTATTCCAATGTGTAATATTGCATGGGCAGGTACGAATGGAGATGATTATTATAATTATTTTATCGCAGTATTTACTTTACAAGAAGATAAATATAGATTTGGATTTCGTGCTAAATTGGGTTCTGATATATCACTTCTTGCATGTAAAGAAATCAATGAATACAGAGGAGGTAATGGAAGCAGAAGAAAGTCACTTTCAAGTAATGGAAGCCTATTAATAGATAGTGGTCTTTATGCTGGTTTTGATATCGGTGCTAAAACTGTTCGTGGGATGTTATCAATTTATAATAATTGTATAGTATTTACTGATGATAGGTCAAATGAGCATACACATAAAATTGATATGAATGATGTAATAATAGCAATAAAAGAACCTGGTTTAATTAATAAGCTTGATCGTCGTTTTAAAGTGCTTACACGCCAAAACAAAGAATATATATATTCAATGGTTACTAAACTCAAAGATATTATAGATATTATTAATAAGTACAAAGGATAATCAATGTTTTAACAATAAGAACAAAGAGACTAAAAATGCTCACGGAACGCATAATAGGAATAGACTTTAGCACCAGCGTCTTTCCGATTAAAACTTAAAAATATCTGAAGGAAATCCAATCAAGGAGGAAAGGATTTTATGCCAAACTACATTGTAAAAAGTTTTGCCGACATATTCAAGGAAATTGACCCAAGCACAATGCAAATCAAAAAAAACATAGAGATTCCCAACGACTTCTACCGCCAGCTACTCGACTATGTTCTTGAGCGGAGTTACTTAAACAACCTCAGCGAGCGGGAACACTTTCTGGATTTTTCCGGTCAGGCCGGCGAAGGGGCGCGGCGCATAACATGGATGCGCGTAGACCGCCTGCCTATTCACCCCAACGAAATGAAGGAGTACGACCTGCTGTCGCGCTGGCAGGGCGTGTTGTCAACCCTGCATACGTGGGGACACCGGATGATATTCATGCTGCAGCGTAAAAACGGCGAGACAGGCCTTTATCTCGGAACCGCGTCACTCTCGCGTGAAATTTCGGCGGCTCAGGCTATTGAGCAGTTTAAGGAATCCGCCGCAAGCAGTATGCCGGGTATCGACTTGAAGCCGCTGACAGACCCCGTTGAATTACAGGCTTTTATCGGAAATCTGGTTGAATACAGCGCAATGGGCGCGATAACCGGCATACCATCGTTTAAAAAGGATTCACAGTTCGGTATGCTGCAAACGCTTGACCAGCTCGCCTTCGGCGTCCGCGACAGCAAGGGGGTGGAAAGCGATTTTTCGCTGATGGTTATTGCCGACCCGCTGAATGATGTCGTAATGGCGGAGACTATAGCAAAGTTCCGAAAACTGGGCAGCGAGCTTCACCTTGATGTACGCCGGAGCATGAACGAATCCGAGACTCTGACACAAAGCAAAGGTCAACAGATGGGATTGTCTACCATTGTTGGAATGATAGGCTCGCTTTTGGGTATAGGCGGGAATCTCGGTAAACTAGCGTCGGGAATCGGTTCTTTGTTTAATATGAACAACCAAAAGGGATACAACACCACGCAGTCTATGACAACTGAATACCTCGACAAATTTGCCGAATATGCCGAGGAAGTAATTAATATGCATTGTGACCGGTTGAAGAAAGGACGCAATCTCGGTTTCTGGAACGTAGGGATTTATACGATGGGGCGTTCCCGCCGCGACATCAACACTGTTATGGGAATGCTGCGCTCTATCTATTCGGGCGACACAAGCTACCTTGAACCGATAAGGGTTAATATACTGAATGAACGCTCCGGCGCGATTGACATAGCAAGGCGCGGCGAGTTGATTCCACTGGCTAATGAAAAAGCGGCTGTCTCCGATGCTATGGGAGAATGGAATATCTTCGGCAAGGCATACCAATACCTTTCCACTCCGCTGAATACTGAGGAATTATCGTTGGCGACCTCTCTTCCTCGGCGGGATGTACCGGGGCTGCGTTTTGTAAAAAGTTCTGTCCGTTTTGCGAATAACCCCGCTCCGACGCGCGGAGATACCATCTCTTTAGGACATGTTGTGGATACCGGCGTGGTTCAGAAAAATGAATACCGTATCGACCCAAACGCGCTTGTACGCCATGCAATTGTGGCGGGCAGCACAGGCAGCGGGAAATCCACAACCTGCAAAACGATTATCCGCGAGGTTATGAACCGTAATATTCCGGTAATGATTATTGAGCCCGCAAAGGATGATTATGTCAGATGGGCGATAGAACATAACAAGCGAATCGACTCGGATACCAGTTTATCAAAAGAGCAGAAGAAACAAAAGAAATTCACTATTTATATGCCCGGTCTGGAACGGTTCGAGGGAGAGGAACTATACAATTTAAAGCTTAACCCTTTCCAACCCGCAAGCATCCCCGGCGCTCCCGTTGACCTTATGACGCGCGTCGAGCAGTTTACGGCAATTTTTACCGCCAGCCTGCCGAACTCCGATGTTTTGCCGGTAATCATTGATGAGGCGCTATTCAAATATATGCATGATAAAGTCGGGGAAGCGTTTTTGGACGGTGAGACAAAACCTTTGTCGGATTATCCGAAATTAGAGGGCGTTATCGAAACGGCGAGGTCGGTAATAACCAACAGGGGATATGACAAGGAGATTGTCGGCAACATCGGAGCGGCAATGGAAACTCGTTTTACCTATCTGACCCGCGGTAAACGCGGAAAGATACTCAATGTCAACAACTCGACCAACTGGTCAACGCTGTTTGACCGTCCGACCGTTATTAATATCAGTAAAATCGCCAACGCAAAGGATAAGGCAATTGTGATGTCGCTACTGATGCTCGCCTTGTACGAATACCGCATATCGGCGTATACGTTTGATGAAAGCTACCGAAAGAAGGCGCAGGATAATAAACTACTGCATTTGGCGGTACTGGAGGAAGCCCACAATCTGTTGATGAAGCCCTCTCAGGATTTCGGCGGTTCCGGTAACCCTCAGCAAGTGGTGGCAGACCTGTTTTCAAATATGCTCTCAGAGATACGCGGGTATGGACAGGGGCTTGTAATCGTAGACCAGATTCCGACCCGTCTGGTACCGGATGCAATAAAGAATACAAACTATAAAATTGTACACCGGCTGACTTCCCCGGACGACAGTCAGGTAATGGCTGCCGGACTGGCACTCCGTGAGGAACAGCAAAAAATCATACCCGCGCTCGGAGTCGGCGACGCAATTATCTGCGGCGATTTGGATGATGCCGCAACATGGGTAAAGCTTAAAAAACGGTAATAATATTTTCTAAGAAAGGAGGGATTGAAGTTGAAACTGAAATTTATACTTCTGGTTTTTTCTACTTTACTTTTAACAGCGGCGCTTATTGTATATATTATCCGTATCATACGCAGGGATATGAGGGTATGGCGTGAAAAACAAAATTTAAGGAACGAAAATATACAGAAAGCGGTTGCCGATATGACCCCTCGTGCAAAATCCTTTATCGGTCTTTACGAACCACTGCAAATGATTAAGAACAGTCAGTTAAAAAGTTTTCAAAGCGTGTTTGCTGATTGGGACACCCGAATCGGCAATATGGAGGACGCGCCCGCATTAGTTAATTATTGGAATGAAACATATAGCGGTTTTGATAATTGGAATAATCTAAAAGCGGTGCGAAAGGCCGGGGAATTGCTTATGTTCATTCAGAAAGCCGGTATCACGCGGTGTGCGGAAACCGAAGTTAAGGTCACACGCGATATATTCCGTCAATATATGGCAAAAGGTGGCGTAAGGATAGAACCTGATACAGTTGCTTATGTTGAAATGCCTTGCTGGATGTCGGGCGATGAGGTTTTGGAAAAAGGTATAATAAAAGGAGGAAATCAAGATGAATGACCTTGTGAAAGAGTTTACCGATACCACTCAGGAAATGAACAGAGGTGTCAACGACCTGGGCGGTGTTCTGCAGCGGCGCTTTACCAGCGGTGCGGCGTTGGAATTACTGCGTGAAAAGACATTGGATTCAACCCCAGCAGGATGGGAACAACAGCAAAATACTCAATTGGAGCAAACTGTAAAGCTGCAAAGTTGGGCTGACAAGCTACTTGGCCAGTCAATGTTGGGACGTGATAACGCAGTAGGCTATTTAAAGGATTCGCCGTTTCCCGTTGTCGACGGAACCGATATGTCAGATGTCGCTCAAGCATTTGAAGAAGTAAAAAACAGTGATTTTTCTGTCGGTGATACCGTTGTTGAGTTTGACGGGCTGATTGGAAATCTCCTGGAAGGTGTTTTTTCTGTTATAGGTGTGGTTTTGGAAGGACTTCTTGGTGTATTCGGAATAACATTCAGAAGCCGGGATAATACTGATGCTGCAAAAAACGGTATTGATACACAGCAAAACCCGTCAGGCGGAACCGACACCCCTAACAAGCCGGTTGATACAGATGATATGTCAGGACTTGAAAAATACGAAGGCGTAGCGGCAGAAGCCTTGAAGCTTATTTTTACGAGGGATGTTATCGCAAACTGGCAGAATATGTCTATGAATGATAGGGCGCAATATGTCGTCGCTTACACCAAATATCTTAATGAAGCGTTGGGGCTGCATCTGCAAACGCTTGGAATTGAGGATTTAGGCGATACCACCTTTGGTTTACATCAAGGCAATTCAATTGTTGTTAATTCCCGTCTGCTTGATAATGGAGATTTAGGCGAATTAGGGAAATTGATTCAGAACATCACGCATGAGATGCGCCATCAATTTCAGATGGAGGCTGTTAACAATCCCTCAGCTTTTGATGTACCAGTACAAATTATTAATCAGTGGATGCATGGTTTTAATAATTATATCAATCCGGAGGATAGTCTTGAAGGCTATTCCAAACAGCCCTTAGAGCAAGATGCCCGTGATTTTGCCGATAAAGTCATGCAACGCGCCGGACTCGGCGGGTTACCAATTGATTACTACACTTTATCTTAAAAAGGAGGATATTATAATGACTAACGAAGAACTTCGCGAACTTTTGGTCGAGAAATACGACTATCGCAACACTCAGGTTGATGGCTTTATAAAGCAGATTAACGCTTTTACTCCGCCGGTTGCCGCCGCATTCCAGAATTGGCTTGAAACAGGGGAAATTGATGATACTTCTGTTGAAGGCTACACGGTGAAATCCATTATGGCTAAAAGACCCATGAAAGTTGTCGGAGCGTATCTGACATTGGATTGGCTTTCACGAGAACCGGAGCTGGCTAAAAGGGAGATTAATGACAAACCTATGAGTTAGTAACTGATAATTAGTAAATAGAAATGGTGGTAAGATTTTATTATTTATAATAAAACTTTTAGCTATTACTTCTTGCAAAATAATCTGATTCGGGGGTGTGTTCGTTATGTTAGTTATCGAACACACCTTAATCTTAATTCTTGAAAGAAATATTATTCAAAATATAAGGTGTAATTTTTTGGTATATAGTAAATCCGACAACGGCTTCCTTGTCTGCGTGAACATCGGGCATTATCTTGACCTGACTGTCTTTCGCAAAAGGCTCGCTTATAGGAGTTATTATCTTCGTTATGCTGTTTGAGGGTCTGTAAACACCTTTGCGGTATTATATTTTTCTCATAATTCTAACATATATTTTCATTCCTTTTCAAGTGGTTTTTGCCGTATAAATGCGGCGTTAATATAATTTTCTGAAGAGTATGCTACATTTTGGAAGAGATATAATTGTTTTTTCGATTTGTCGTTCGGTAAAAGGATTCCCTTATAAATCAAGTTTTTAAGTTCTTCAGATTTTTAAGCGGGCTTAAAAAAGGGGTTTATAAACACTACCCCTTCCCCTCCCCCCGCACTCCCTCTCGCACTCTTCCGAACAGAACACCTCGTCAGAACCCTGAGAAATAAACGGTTTAGTGCAGAATTTGCAAAGCCGGAGCGGATTGGCTTCATCGGTCATCATAAAATTGAGTATAACCCGGATAATGAGTGACAGCGAATGAAAATCCCATACTATAGCGGGTTTCCTGTCAAGCACAACGCGGTATGTAGGCGCGACGCACTCAAAAGCCTGTATGCTCTTCTGGATAAGTCCGCGGTCGTACCTGTCCTCGTCGCTGTCGGTGAAATCATTGTAATAAAAGTATACCGACATCAATTCAAACGCCCATTGCCTGAACTGCTGTAAAAGCCAGTCGAATCTCTCGGCATAATCGCGCAGAAATCCCATGTTCACAGCTCCCGGATTATACCCCAAAGTCATTAACAGCGCGTTCATCTCATTGTCATTGGCAACATGCCAGCGCAGTGTCTTGCCGTCCTTATAAAAATC
>DBCY01000092.1 GCA_002293295.1 Ruminococcus sp. UBA946
ACCTTGGGATAACTATGCCCATTTGGGCAATGGCGGGGCATAAAACCCCCGAAATCGCGCTATATTTGTTTGATTTTTACGTTTTCACGGCTGAATTTCACTTTTTTACCCTTTTTGTCCTTATTATTAGGGTTGTTAGAGGGATTCAATTGATAATTAATAATTAACAATGCAGGTATAACGCCTTCGGCGTTATGATTTAAAAATTTATACAGGGTAATATTTATTGAAATTATTCTTATTCCTAATTACTAACTCCTCATTCCTCTTTAAGCATGTCCGCAATTAAATTGATGACATCCGGATTATTGCAATTCCGGCGCAGTAAACCGGGTATTTCATCATGAAGGGTATAATAACCGTCCTCCACTCCGAAATTGTTTTTTCCGATATAAAGATAATTTTCCCTTATTCTGCGCTGGTGATTGTCGAAAATCATCTCCTCGGCTTTTTGTCTTGTTTCATCATCAAGGATAGATATCAAGGGATTAACAATATTAATTTTTTCAGGAAGTTCCTTATACAAAACAATAACCTTCTTTCTCTTAATTATAGTTTAATTATAGCAAATTATACCGGCATGTCAATAACTGTATTCTATATTTCTCCTGTACCGTAAAGAAAAGTATTAATCAGCTTATAGGCGTTCCTGACAGGCTTGAACCGTGCGTTCAGCGAAAAAAATCCGTGAAGGGCATCCCTGACGCGGTAAACTTTTGCGGTATTCCCAGCCTTAATCAGAGCTTTTCCGTATTCCTCGCCTTCGTCGCGCAGAGGGTCGTATTCGGCGGTTATAATCAGGGTGTCCGGCTGATTCGACAGGTCTTCCGAAAGCAGGGGCGCAAAATACGGATTTCTATAATCCTCAGGCTTAGCCGCATATAGGGACAGATATTCGCATATGCGCTTTGAAGTAAGCAGATAGTCGGTTCCGTTTTCATGAACTGACATAAAAGGGGAGCTTTCGGTGTGGTCATTATTTGTAAGCGGGTAAATAAGTATTTGCTTTGATACGGTAAATTCACCCCTGTCGCGCGCCATAAGCGAAACGGCAGCGGCTAAATTACCGCCTGCGCTGTCACCGACAAGAACAAGCTCGTCCGCATGTATTTCCAGAAGATGCGGATTCAGCAGTATTTCCCTTGCCGCGTTATAACAGTCTTCAAGTCCGTTTGGAAACGGGTTTTCCGGCGCAAGTCTGTACTCGACCGAAGCCACCCTGCTTTTGGTTTTTTCAGCAAGGTACATACAGACATTGTTATATGTGTCAACGCTTTCCGTTACCCAGCCGCCCCCGTGGAAAAACAGCAGCATTCTCGGTTTCCTGATTTGTTCGGAAGGGGTATACAGCCTGACTGAAACTTCATGGTCCCCGCATTTTATGCTGTGATTCCATGTTTTATACAGCGGCTTTAACAAACGGGAGCTCTTTATATTCTCTTTTACCGCACGTTCTATTTTATATGATTTGGTAATATCGGCTTCCCCGTACGAAAGCGCTTTTAAGGCAAGCCTTAATGTTCCTGAAATAGCCATAAAAATTAAACGCCCCTTGTTTCCTCATTTTTTTACTTTATTATTAGGTTTGTTTTTCTTCGCGACGGAAAACCCAAAGCTTCCCAGTTTTCTGCCCAGAGCGAAATACTCCCCGTGGGAATATGCCATTAACCCCGCCTGCTGCAGATTAAGCTTGCCTTTGCTGTCTATATAGCGTTCGTCGGCGCTTACTCCTTTAATATCGGCTATGAACATATCGTGAGTTCCCAGCGGTTTTATTTCCTTAACGCGGCATTCCAGAACAAGCGGGCTTTCGGTAATAAAGGGACAGCATACTGAACTTCCGTTCTCAAGATGAAAACCGCATTTTTTTATTTTGTCTGTGTCCCTGCCGCTTTTCACCCCGCAGAAATCAGCTGCAAAGGTCATTTTTGATGTTGTCAGATTTATTGTAAATTCTCCCGTCTCACTAATAATTCCGTAGGAATGCCTTGTCGGTCTGACGGATACATAAGCCATAGGAGGATGGGTATTCAGAATCCCCGTCCATGCGGCGGTGAACACGTTCGGTTTTTTTGAAGTTCCGCATGATATTAAGACGGCAGGAAGCGGTGATAACAATGCTCCGGCATTTAAATTTACTCTTCCCATATAAACCTCCCGCTTAATAAAACCATACTGGCAGATTGTTAAGCACACATTATAAAAATAATTTATACCATTATAACATATTTTAGCAATATCGTCAAATTGAACCGGACAAAGAAATAATATAAATTTATCTGGTTATTTATTGTATGTATGCAAAAATTGTGGTATACTGTTATAGTGACAATTAATATTTAAGGAGATTACTAAAAAATGACGCACTGGATTGAAAAGGCTAATATTTATCATATCTATACCCTGGGGTTCTGCGGATGCGAGCAATACGGCAAGGACGCTCCCGAAACGCCGGTTAACAGGATTAGAAAAGTAATCGAATGGATTCCGCATATAAAATCGCTGAACATGAACGCTGTTTATTTCGGCCCGGTTTTTGATTCGGTGGAGCATGGCTATGATACCAGGGATTATTATCTGCTGGACAGGCGGCTGGGAACAAACGCCGATTTTAAAGAGGTTTGCGGCGAACTCCATAACAACGGCATACGTATAATTCTGGACGGAGTTTTTAATCATGTCGGACGCGAGCATTTCGCTTTTCAGGATTTAATAGAGAAAGGACA
>DBCY01000182.1:0-6281 GCA_002293295.1 Ruminococcus sp. UBA946
TAACATATTAATAATAACTATGATATATCCAATTTAGTTATATATCGGATTTTTATAACCTATAAAGTTATTTTTTGAAAAACTTATTAATTTTCCTGATACCCCTTGACAAATTATATTATACGTTGTATAATATAATAAATCAAATAATTATTCTTTGATTTATTATAATTTATGGGGGTTAAATTAAGTTTGGAAATATTTTTTCAATCTTAACAGCGTTTTGTCCTTACCGGACAGAACATACGGAAAGGATGGTCATTAAAATGAAAATCAGGAAAATTTTGTTCATGGCATTCACTTTGGTTTGTTTCTTAGGCATATTGACCAGTTTTATTGTGGATATGGCAATAAACAGGGAAATCACATGGGCTATGTACCCGATACTGTCAGCCGCGTTCGCATGGGCTTTTATATCACCCCTTGCCGTAAAAAAATACGGGCTGGTTTTGTCGTCAGGCGTCTTTACAATACTTGTTCTGCCGTACCTGTACTTTTTAAGCAGAATAACCCCCGTCAGCGGCTGGTTTATACCCCTTGGGCTTCCGCTTGGGGTGATTGGTATCGTTGCCCTGTGGATTCACATCCCGCTGTACAGGATAAAGAAACTGAGCATCTGGAATAAGCTTGCCGTCACAATATTTCTGCTCGGAACAGTCGGCAGCGGGTTTGTCAATTATTTCATTGATATTTACCTCGGGGACGACCCTTTCAGGTGGAGCCGTTATTTCAATGTTATCATATGCACCGTCTGTGCCGCCGCTATTGCTGTATACGGGTTCATGCTTTCAAAATCAAAAAAAGCTGAATAATAAAGTTAAATTCTTAACAGGGGGATTATATACCTGGCTTTATTATAAATCCGGCAGGAATATTGCCGTCCCGGTGATTTACCACACAATCCACGGCATAAGCGGCATTTATGCCGGATATGCGGTTATGGATATAAAAAGCAATATCGCAATGGCAGTTGTGTATGCCATACCCGCGCTGATTTTAGTTCTTACTTCGTCAGTATATAAAGGGAAAAAGAAAAATGATTGAATACAGGAAAGCAACAATACACGACATCGAAAGCTTATTAAAGGTACGCATTGACTTTTTGCGGGAAGCAAAGAACATCAGGAATGACGATGACGAAAAATTATTATTGACCTCAAACAGGGAGTTTTTGTCCTCATCGCTTTCCGGCGGCAGTTTTGTTCAGTTTATTGCTATCAGAGGCCTTGTTATGGTATAATTATAAAGGAAACGGCGGAGCATAACGGAATGCAAGCCGGAAAAATATATCATAAGGAGGTGTGTTAAGGTGTATGAATATATCGATATAGAAGTTAAGCAATCCTCGCAAAAAGGAGAAACATTTGAAAAATGCATGGAAATCATCCGTGAAAAGGCAAAAGAAGGATGGCGGCTGGTTCAGATTGTGATTCCGCCTAATGAGAAAATGACCGTAATGACGTCTAATGTGTACAAAATTATTATGGAAAGGCAGTATTGACATAATAAACATGCTTGCGCAGAGAATCGGACATTGTTCAGATGTCCGATTTGTGTATTGTTCATTGTTAATTTTAATTGTTAATTGGTATTAGTATCTCGTAACAGCTAAAAGTTTCAAATAATTAATTAAAATCATACCGCCGCAGGCGGTACACCACCATTGTTAATTGTTAATTTTTAATTATTAATTGATACTAGGAGGTAACGCCATGAAAAAAATTACTGTTATTTACAAGTCTGTATACGGCACAACAAAACGGTATGCGGAATGGATAGCTGAAGAACTGAAAGCCCCGCTTTTTGAAGCGGCAAGTGTCAAACCAGCTCAATTGATGGATTATGATGTTGTCGTATACGGCGGCGGTCTGTATGCGGGCGGTATTATCGGAGCAAAGTTAGTATCAAAAAATCCCTGCAAATCCCTCGTCGTGTTTACCGTAGGGCTTGCAACCCCTGAAATTACAGATTACTCGGCAATACTGAACAAAAACTTTACTTCCGAGTTTCTTGCAAGAACAAAAATCTTTCATCTGCACGGCGGTATGGATTACGGGAAATTGGGATTAGCTCACAAAGCTATGATGGCTTTAAAGAAAAAAGAATCCGAGAAAATGCCCTTGAATGAGCGCACAAGCGACGACCGGGCATTGCTTGAAACTTATGGCGGTAAAGTTGATTTCACCGGCAGGGGTAATATTCAACCGCTCGTTGATTATGTTCATGCTTTATAGTAGAGTTTTAATATTATATATGAACTTCTGATAATCTTTCTCGAAGACGTGAAAATCCGTTTGCCGGAAATGAAAAGTAAAGTTAAATTAAATACCTTTAACCTTTAATTTTACCCGGTTAAGAATATAAAAATCTCCTGTACATCTTCAAGGACTCCCTCCGGGATTTCAGGAGGAATCACCCCTACGCTTCTTATTATATCAATAACATAAAACACCGTAACAACGATAAGGCTCCAGGAAGTGGCAGCAATGGGGAGAGTCCGTTTTTTATGATATTCGTCAAACCGCGGTAACTTTAGCTCTCCGTCTTTTTTAAGCGCGAAAAACAACACCCCTCCGACCAGCAGTATTAATATGGCGGAATAAAAGCTGAAGCTGTTTTGGAATTTTGCGGAAAACCCGCTTAAAAGCATGCTGGAGGAAGCGTTTAAATTCACTGCCATATGGCATATGATTGCCGGTATAAGCGAACCTGTTTTTATCGTAACATAAGCAAGCGGAATCCCCATTAAAAAACCGCCGATAAGCTGATAAGGGTTGCTGTGCATAAGCCCGAATATCAGCGACGTAAAGAAAATCGCAAAGGTCTGGCTGATTTTTGCGGCTTTTTTAAGGATAATTCCCCTGAAAAAAAGCTCTTCGGCAACGGGAGCGAGGATAATGCTCGAAAAAAGCTCCCAGAATGTAGTAGCGGCGTCGGGGCTAAGTAAAAAGTTGAAAAAAACGACTTCAAGATTATTTGCGGTTAGTATGTTAAGTAAAATTATCTGCAGTATTGAGCTGATTTCCTGACAGAAAAGGGATAGAATCACAAATTTAAGTATTATTGAACGATTAACATTTTTGGTTTTAAAAAGGGACGATACCCTTTCTTTTTTTATAAGGTGATAGGCAAAGAATATAATCAGCGAGCAAAAAGCCGGTGTGCATCCCATAACAAAAAGTTCGCCTGCCTGTATGACGCGTATGTTGTTATCATTGAAAACTCCGCCTATGTTTAATCTGTACAGGACGTAAAAACCGAATTCCCCTGCAAAATCCATAAGAAAATAAGAGCAAAGCAGAACAATTCCTATGGAGTTAAAAGCCTTCCGGAGCTTTTTCTTCTCATCGTGTCCCGGCAGGTCCGGGTTTATACCGCTGTAATAACCGTTATTGTAGTCATACATTATAAAGAAATCCCCTTCTCTAGCTGAGGTATCTTAAAACTGCGATTACCTTACCTATGATTTCACATTCGTCGACAATGATAGGCTCCATACTGTCGTTTTCAGGCTGAAGCCTGTAATGTCCGTTTTCTTTATAAAAGGTTTTGACGGTGGCTTCCCCGCCGTTTACCATAACCGCAGCAATTTCACCGTTCCTGGCGGTGTCGCTTTTTTCGACGACGACAATGTCGCCGTTCAGGATAGCGGCGTTGACCATGCTGTCGCCGCGTACTTTAAGTGCGAAAAGCTCGCCGCGGTAATTCTTTTCAGGATGAAAGCTTATATAGTCGGTAACATCCTCGATTGCCGTAATGGGCTGACCTGCCGTAATCGTACCCACAAGGGGGATTCTTGAAGCTCCCCGCCCCGATAATTTAATCGAGCGGTTGCATCCGTCAACCTTTTCCAGATACCCCTCTTCAACAAGAGAATTGACATACCGCGCCGCTGTTGATGTGGATTTAATATTCAGCGCAGAACAGATTTCCCGAATCGACGGAGGAATCCCCTCCTCGGATTTTTCCTTAATAAATTCGAATACGCGTTTTACCTTCTCATTCATATTTATGACCATCCTTTCCTGAAGCTTCACCCCTGCGGATAAAGCTGCTTTTCATAACTCTTCTGCATATTTTTTGCGTCCGGAACCTTGTAACAGCATTTAAAGTTACATATAATAAATAAAAATCATACCGCCGCAGGCGGTATACGCCATTGTTAATTATTAACTGATACTAGCTTATGAAGCAGTATTCTCGCAAGCTTGTTTATATCTCCGCAGCCAAGCGTTATTACAAGGTCGCCGGGTACGGCGTTTTTACATATATAGTCACAGGCAAGCTCAAAGTTCCTGTCATGCTCCTCTTCTTCAAACCAGACAGCGCCCGCCGTTTTTTCTGCCAAATCCCTTGTGTGGATACCGAACGTGTTTTTTTCACGGGAACCCATTATTGACGTAAGCACAACCCTGTCGGCAATGCTGAGGGCTTCGGCGAAATCATCAAGGAGCATTGCGGTTCGCGAAAAGGTAAAGGGCTGGTGGACTGCCCATACATGCTTATATCCCAGTTTTACGGCAGTTTTCAAGGTGACTTCGATTTCAGCCGGATGGTGAGCGTAATCGTCAACAACGGTAATGCCGTTCGCTTCGCCGTATTTTTCAAAACGCCTCCCGGCTCCCCTGAAGCTCTCAAGGCCTTTAGCAATGCTTTTGACATCCGCTCCGGCATAAAAAGCCGCCGCCGCCGCCGCAACGGAATTTAAAATATTATGCTCGCCGGGTACGTTAAGTTTAATATCGCAGACCTTTTTACCGCCGTTAATAAGCTCATATTCGCAGGAAAGCCCGCTTTTTCTTATATTTTCAGCATACCAGCTGTTCTTGCCGTTCAATCCGAAGGTAATAATTTCAACGGTAATTTCCGCACCCGAAACTGCTTTGACGGAATTTTCGTCGTCTCCGTTAATAAATACGGCTTTCGACGCTTTTTTTGCGAATTTACGGAATGATTTTATCACGTTTTCAAGGGTTCCGAAATAATCAAGGTGGTCGGCGTCGATATTAAGAATAATGCATACATCGGGATTAAGGTTTAAATAATGGTCGCGGAATTCGCAGGCTTCGCAAACCATAATGTCCGATTTACCGAACCTTCCGCTGCCGTTTATACAGGGGAGCTTTCCCCCGATAACAGCCGTTATGTCAGTACCCTGTTCAACAAAAATCTGCGTAAGCATTGAAGAGGCGGTAGTTTTTCCGTGTGTTCCGCTCACACAGTAAGCATTTTCATACATCCCCGTAATTATACCGAGCAGCTTGCTTCTCTCCAGAACAGGTACTCCGCTTTTTCTTGCCGCCTTTAACTCGGGGTTGTCTTCCATTATAGCGGCGGTATGGACAATCAGGTCCGCACCTTTGATATTATCCTCATTATGACCCAAAAAAACGGGGATTCCCATATTTTTTACCGCCTGCAGGGTTTCCGTATCGTTATTGTCAGAACCGGTAAGCTTATAACCCTGACCGTGTAAAATCTGCGCGAGGGGGTACATTCCGGAGCCTCCGATGCCGATAAAATGTACTTGTCGTTTATTGTTTAAAATTTGTTTATCCATTATACACACCCCGCATATTTTAGTTTAAGATTTATTTAAGATTAATATGTTATTATATATATAGTGATACAATACAGTATGGTGCAATCCTGTAACTTTTATTATATTTTACCCCAAAAATAATATAAGCTGTGCCGTATAATTTACCGTTTAATGATAATAATAGGTTTATGAATGTATTTCACAAATTAAATGTCAATTTTTAAGGAGGACGTTTATTATGAACATAACCGATATTAAAATCAGGAAAATAATCCCGGACGGAAGACTTCGCGCGGTAATTTCCATAACCATTGACGACATGCTTGCCATCCACGACATCAAGGTGGTTCAGGGTGATGAGAGACTTTTTGTCGCTATGCCCAGCAGAAAGGATGAAAGCGGAATTTTCAGGGATATTGTTCATCCCATATCCCCCGATGCAAGGCAGGTCGTTGAAAGCCATATCCTTGACGCATACACCCGTCATATCGAACAGATGCAGGCTGAGGCGGAAGCCGAGGAAGCAGGATATTAAAAAATTAACGATTAACAATTGATAATTTGGGGTTAAATCAACTTTTAATTTATAAGATTTACGCAATATTCTCCGGCAGTATTGATACTGCCGGATTTTTTTCGTTTAATTGATTATATGCGTTTTTAACGGGATAATTACGCAGAACTCCGCCAAAAAGACCAAAAAGATATTGATGTTATAATTTGGAATTAGGGCGTGTTC
>DBCY01000182.1:6408-10006 GCA_002293295.1 Ruminococcus sp. UBA946
TTTCGAACACGCCCTAGTATAAGGTACTGCTCTTTATTTCGCCAGCAGTTTTTCCAGATAGGTTCTGTCAAACAGATTAACTGTCACGAAACTGCCTTTATAAAACACACCCCAGTTATTGAAAACGCAGGGGAGTTCCTTAGCTTTTTTAAGCGTATCAACTTTAATTAGGGATACGGGGGCATCATTTTCTTCACAATACTGCCTGATTGTTTCAATGTTCCGGCTTACGAACGGACACTGCAAATCATAGTATACGGTCAGTTCATTGCTTTCAATTCCCTTTTTCACATTTTCAGCGAATTTCGGGGCTGTACCGTCAAAGGAGAGAGCCAGAAGCTCATATCCGCTGCCGGTAGAATCAACCGGCTTAAAACCGAATTTCTTTGCAAAGGACTGGTCGGAAAGAAAGGATTTCTGTTTTACAGCTCCGAGCATACAGATTCCGGATTTACCTTTTTCCTTAGCGTCGGCAATGCAGTATTCCATTAAGGCTTTGCCGTATCCTTTTCCTTTATATTCACCCAGAACCCACAAACAGTAAATATAATAATAGTTATCGCCGATTATGGGAACCCATGCCGTTTCAAGCGGGGCATACTCAATAAAAACCGTACCCTTTGCGTTCAGCTTCCTGAAAACATGACCCTCCTTTAACCTCTCGGAAAGCCACTGCTTCTTTGCCTCAATACCGGGATGGGGCTTTTTGCTTCGTATTATACAGCATATATGCTCCTCAGAAAGATTCTCCGGAGTTAAATTTATAAAATCATTGTCCATTTTAAACTCCGTTGTAAATAATTAATCGTATAATGCAGCCATCCTAATTCATCATTCCCTGTATGAATATAATTAAGGTTTATTTCACCGCCGTCATAATACTCCCTGTCAAGCCATTCCCCGGCTTCTGTCGTACCCCTCAGCCTGCCTGATATGATTCATATTTATTTCGCCGCCGCTGTAATACTCCCTGTCAATCCGTACAAAATACACGGTTGCTCGGATATCTAAATTTATTTCAAACGGACTTTCCATAATCATGTTTATAATCAACCCGTTTTCTGTCTGAGTAAGACTTTTAAAATTATGCGAAACAGAACTTGAGTGAGCGCCGGCAACATATAAATATATAATATTATCCTTGAAAAACTCACTGTCATACCCGGATAATTCCGTTTCTATTGAATAAGCTGCACCTGATACATTAATTATATCCTTGATTTTACCCAGTTCAGCAATAAAATCATCGCGTTCTTTTACTGAGGCAATTGTTGCCTGATTGGGTAAATTTTCGGTGGCTGTATAATCTATCAGTTCATGTTTTACCTGTGAAGGTTCAATTTCACAAAGCGGGCTGTTTCCGGTCAGATTGAATTCAAAACATATTTCCCTTTCGGTGGTGAATGATGTATCAATCTTTGTTTTTACACGGTAAAGACCCGGCTTAAAATCATAATCAAACTTGGAAAGATTCAATGCGTAATGAAGGTAACCTTTCCCCATTTCAGCTGTATGGCCTGAATTATTAATATTTACATTTTCCTTGTAAGGGATAAAAATCCATTTACCATCCTTATAAGCATACAGCATAAAGGAGTCGCCGTTATAATAATATAAATCCTTGCCTTCTGCCGGATTGACCTTTATTTTGAATGATATTATATCCCTTTCAATACTGACGCCGCCGTCTTCGTTTAAATCAAACTCATATTCAAGCTCACTGTCAGGCGAACGCCTGAACAGATAAACGCCTTTATCATCAAAAACATATCTTTTGCCGTCGGGGAAGCTGTGCGCCCCCGTAAGGCGGGAGCCATTTTCATAGTAATAACGGTTTCCGGAGGGCTTTGAAACCGCCCACCCGGTATAATCCTCCCTTACTGCCGATACGTCCGCTGTAAATAAACTCAGCAGGGCAACACAAACAATAAACAACGATAATAATTTCTTCATTAAGACCACACCCTCTATGAAATGTTTATATTTCCGGAATTTCCATTATAAAACAGCTTTATATTATATCCCGTATCTCCGTGCGGCGAGCAAAACTGCGGTCATGGTCTTGCCGTCCTTTATTTCGCCCGTCTCAATCATTTTTATAACATCCCCGAATTTAAATTTCATTATGTCAAGGAATTCGTCGTCGTCCAGGCTTTGCTTTGAAAATTCAAGCCCCGTGGCAAGGTACATATGAATTTTTTCTGAAAGGTAAGCGACGGAAGGGTAAGTAACCCCAAGATACTCGAAGTTTTTAGCGGCTGCCCCTGTTTCTTCCTTAAGCTCCCGAAGCCCGGCTTCCCTCGGGTCTTCGCCCGTTTCAAGCTTTCCGGCTGGGATTTCAATAAGAGGCTCCCCGAACGGATAGCGGAACTGCCTGACCATGATGATTTCGCCGTCTTCGGTGACGGGTACTATACAAACTCCGCCGCTGTGGACTACAAGCTCCCTGCCGACAACGGTTCCGTCCTCAAGGACTGCTTTGTCATTGCGTACAGTGATAATCCTGCCTTTAAAAACAATTTCGGATTCTATGGTTTTCTCCTTTAAATACATAAATCATTAAAACCTCTTTTCTGTATACGGCAAATACAAATGTTCTTATTTTAAATTATAACACGGATGTTCGTTAAATGCAAGCCTTTGGGCAAATAAAAATCCGGCAGGGATTAACCATGCCGGATTATATTGAATTATTCGTTTATCAAGCCAGTGGACATTATTATTTTTTCTTTATAAAGTGTACAAGAGCTTTTGCCGCCGCTCCAGAAATTAACGTACAGATTGCGGCTTCGATAAGCGCCTGAACCGCAACCGCCGATATGGCGGTTATGAAAAATCCGGCTCTGCCTTTTCCGGCTGCGCCGAATGCCTCCTGTACGGAAGGGTATGAACCGAAAACAATAACGATACCGCCTATTACAAACAGCGTGTTCAGAACGGATGTAACAAGCCCTGTAACTCCGTATGACCATATTCTTGTCTTATCCGCACGGCTGAACAATTCAAACATAAGACCGCATAAAAAACCCAGCAAAACCCTTGCTACTAAGCATAGTACAATCGTAGCGGCAGGATTTACCGAAAAAAGGAACTGGGTTTCGGGTAAGGTAAGTACGGTAACAGCAAAAACTGCTCCTAAAATTGCTCCCGCTGTCTTTCCTAAGGTTATAGCGCCGATTATCATGGGGACAGCCATGATTGTAAGCGAGAAAATACCAATACGGAAATAACCTATTCCAGTATAATGGAAAAGAAGCATTATTCCCGCGAGCATGGCAAGCTGTGTTAAAAAAAGAATTCTGTTTCTCCGCACCCCGATGGATTGTTTTGTGCTGACTGACATAAAATTTCCTCCTACTGCCGTTTCACATTGTCAGGAATAAGGTTTCAAGAATGAGACATAAGGGTTTTCAACTTAACGTACTATAAAACCGAACCCGTCCGTGAATACAGCGTAATATTTAAGGTATTCAGATTAATTCATATTTCTTTGTGCGCCTTAACTCTATACTGCGGACAAATATGCGGCATGCCGGGACATCACACCCTATAAATACAATTATCTAAGCAGTTTGACTCCACACTCCAAACCAATGGT
>DBCY01000182.1:10096-14797 GCA_002293295.1 Ruminococcus sp. UBA946
TGACATTGCACTCCAAACTCCACTGAATTAAAGGTTCTTTTTATATAATGAATAAAGACCGCTGAGCAGAAGAGTTTCATCAAGTATTATTTTTTCCCTGCAATGGGGGATTACCAAAGAAGCCGTCACACCGGTTGCGATAACAGTAGCATCCTGACCTATTGCTTCCTTGTAGCGGGAAATCATGCCGTCAATCATGCAGGCAGTGCCGATAATACTACCCGACTGCATAGCCTCGACAGTGTTTCTGCCGATAAGCCTGCCGCCGTTGAGCTCGGTATTAATATCCGGAAGCTGCGCTGCCGAAGCCGATAACGCTTTCAGTGAAAGGGTGATGCCGGGGATTATTGAGCCGCCGAGGAAATGCCTGTTTTTATCGATTGCGGAAATAACGGTTGCCGTCCCAAGTCCGAAAACTATACAGGGCGGACTGTATTTTTCCATTGCGCCGACGGCGCAGCAGACGATATTGGAGCCAAGCGCCGCGGGGTCGTCTATTTTTATGTTGACGCCGGTTTTTATTCCGGGACCCACCGCAACGGTTTTCTTTACCTCAAGTATTTTCACCGCATTCTTTATAACCGGTAAAAGCGGAGTGACCACATTTGAAACGGCGGCGCCTTCGATATCAGACCTTTCATAGCCGTACAGCCTTAGTATATCCAGAAATTTAACGGCATACTCATCCGCAGTCAGGAACAGACCGGTTGATATTCCGGATAAAAACAGCAGCCTGTTATCAGCCGGCTCAAAACCTCCGATGACAATATTGGTATTTCCGACGTCCAGTGCCAGTATCATAAAGCAGCTCCCAAAAAAATCAAATTCTGATAACCTTNNATCATAAAGTATATATAAATAATATCAGTATATTATGAATTATTCATTAATACGCGGACGTTCCCTAAAACTTCCGCTTGCATTCTATTACCTTACCGAATACCCTGATACGCAGAACATCCTCGCCTGAAAACCGCCTGGGAGGATAATAAGGATTTTCACTGACCAGCTCAATCCAGTCATCGCCGTACCTGACCCTTTTTATTACTCCGTCCTCGCCGTCTATTAAAACAACTGCGATAGTGCCGCTGTCAATACTGGACTGGCATCTGATAAGAGCCAGGTCGTCTTCCATTATCATGGGAGCCATACTGTCTCCCTGAACTCTCAGGTAAACATATTCCTCCCTGTTCGAGACTATATCCTTCGGCGCGTATTCATAACCCTCTATATTATCCTCCGCATGGCATGAAATCCCTGCCGCGACCCGACCTATGACAGGCAGCATAATATTTTCATTCCATAAGTCAACCGGAATAAGGTTGGCGGGAAGCATATTTCTTTTATTTTCGGCTGTGTCGATAAAAACAGTCGGGTTCATATGCAGGGCTTTGGCAACAAGCGCTATTTTGTCGCGTTTCATGTTGGCAATATACCCGGTCTCCCATTTTTTTACCGTGCTTTTGCTTACCCCCGTCATATTTCCTACCTGCTCTAAAGTCAAGCCAAGCTCAATACGCCTTTCTTTAATCATTTCCCCTACCGTCATAAATAAACTCCTTTAAATTTTATTTTGATATATTAATTATTAAGGCTATTCATAAATGCTTATTTTGATTACATTATTATTTTAAGTGTTAAGCTTTTTAACAATTAAATATCCGAACACAAATTAAGCGTATTTTTCTGTTCCTATTATAGTATAACACATTTGTTTCTTAAATGCAACCTATTTATAAAAAGTTTCCTAAAGGTATTGACAAAATTAGTTTTATATGTTATCATGAATGTATCCTATAAGAAACTTGGATTTTTATCAGAAAGGACGTCATGAGGATGTATGCTAAATTATTACATATTTTTCAGGAAAAAAATATTCCGCTTGAAACGGCGGCTGATTTGATGGGCGTCAGTATGCTTACGCTCCGCAGGAAAATACGGGGGGAAAGCGAATTTAATCTTTTTCAGATTAATATTATCACACGTTTGTTATCTTTGGACAATAAAACGGTTTACAATCTTTTTTTTGACAATCATGTTTCCTAAATGAAACTGAAAGGAGAAATTATTATGGCATACTGCAAAAATGATTATAATGAACAATGCTTCGGCGAATGCAGGAACTGTAACAGGTTTTACTTGAAATGCGTTCATTGCGGCGTCAGGGATGAGCTTTATGATTTATGCGGTGAAATCATATGCTTTGACTGTATAAGAAAAAACATGGGCAGTGATTATTTATATGATTTTGCCGGTGAATACAGCAGCCTGTTTGACAACTATCTCAGAGAATTGTTCGAATACGATATGATTACGGAATAGGGAGGGATTAATATGACTTCAAAGGATTATCTTGAGCAAATAAAATTAATTGAAAAAAGGATACGGCTGCTGGAAGAAAAATATAACAGCATATATTCATCGTTTTACGGCAGGGTATTCCGGACTGCATCATTTATAGGCAAAGGGTGCGAGGAAAATTCAGCCGGGGAAAATATTTTTAAACAAATACTTTTATATCAGGAAAACCTTGAAAAAGAAATAAAAAATCTGTTAAAATGCCGTATGGAAATTGAAGACAGTATTAACAGCGTCATTTCAGACCCGTTTATAAAAGAAATTTTTGAGCGAAGGTATCTGCTTTTACAGACGTGGGATGAAATATCGGAAAAAATGAACTATTCCGTATCCCAGCTTCACCGTCTTCATAACGCATATTTGCGGGACTTTTCAAAAATTGCCGCAAAAGCTTATACTTATAGTTACTAGGGAAATAATTATTTCAATGTCTTGACCCGATTTGAAATATATTCTAAAATATCATCAACTGTGAGTTTTTCATTTTTAGTATAAACACACCGGGCATAAAAAGCAGGGTTTTTGTAGGCTTCATCAACCGCTGCCTGCATATCACGTTTTACATCTTTTACAGTAACACCATACTTCTTCGCTATTTTTTTATAGATTTAACTTAATTAAAAAAGGGTACGCGGCTCTTTTGAACCGCGCACCCTTTTTGGTTTACGCCCGAACATCAAGCAGATAACCCGGAGTTCCCGCAAAGGCAGGAACGTCGTCAGCCATCGCTATGATTCCCGAAGCGAGCTGTTCGCTGGTGTCCATAGCCTTGCTCATTAGGCTTGTGTTAAGCTTTACCGCAAAGTCCATGTTTTTCATTTGCATGGCAATGCTGGCAACAGCGTCGCTAAGCCCCATAATCATTCCTCCTTTTCTTAGAACCTGTTCCCATGGGCGTAAACGTATCCATACATTTTTCCTATGGGAACATGTTTTAAGTTTTTATAGACGCATAAAAGCGTTTATAGTTTATTAAGGTATGCTCAAGTACCACTCAGCACATCCGCTTGAAATCCGTATATTCGGCTGGTGTGAACGCACTTGAAGAAACAGTTTATACCGTTTTAATCTGCCCGAGCAGTTCAAGAAACCTATTCATGTCGTCCATGCACCGGTTTATGATATTTTCGGTTTCACTGATATTTTTATTGATATTCGACGAACATTCACCCAGCGTTTTCATGGTACGGTTAATTTTATCGGCTGAGGTCTTGCTGGTTTCGGCAAGACTGCGTACTTCCTGCGCAATAACTCCGAACCCCTTGCCGCTTTCCTTTGACCTTGCCGCCTCAATGGATGCGTTATAGGCAAGGATTTTAGTGTTCATGGCGATGTTCTGGATTATTTTTACCGTTTCCGATGCGGCTTTGACTTCCTCCGAGGAGGTTCCGGACGAACCGGAAATTTCTTTGAATGATGCCGAAAGCAATCGCATACGTTTCATATTTTCGTAAACAATATCCTCAGCGGCAAGAATTTTGCGGTACAGCTCAAAATCTGAAACGGAAGAGTCCGAACCGGACCGTTTAATTATGCAACCGTCATAAAAGCTCTTGGCAAGGATATTAACACAGGTGAAGAGATAATCAATACCATCGGAGAGCTGTTTTTTGGTGACTGTCTTTACCTTTTTCACGGCTTTTGCGTAATCATCCGGGTCAATTCCTAATTCCTCCGCTTTTTCAGCGAATTTTTTCTTATCAGGGTTTTTAGTAAAAACCCTTCCCCCGTTAAAAAAACCTGTTAATGTACCGTTTATAATAATCGGCACGGAAAATCCCGCGAGTCCGCACCGGCAGTAAACAATTTCAGGCTTCAAAGACAAAGACGCAAGAGCGGAGCTGCTTTCGCCGCACTGACTGCATTCTTCGCACCGGGGATTTATATTACCCGACAATTCAAAGCAGAAATCAGGGAAACCGCAGCCGTCCGTTACGGCGGCGCCGTCCTTATCCGAGGTTATTGCCGCCATGCCTGTGAGCTTTGAAAATCCGTCCTGAATCTGCTGTAATGTTTCGGTATCGATAAAATCGGTTAATTTAATATCAGACACAGCGTACCCATCCTTTTTATTCAATAAGAAATCTGATTGGTATATTAATAATACTATAATTTATAAGTTTTGTCAATGTTTTTTAAGCTGTATTCGGTTTTTCTGTTGATATTGTACATTATAAACAAACCCTAAGAGGCAACTTGCTTAAACCCGATATGAGAAAAATAAAAATATTCTCCGTCTTTTTATTTCTTTTTTAAAATAAATCACAAAATGTTATTGAAATTAATATATAATTAAGTTATAATTGGGCAGATAGTAGTCAGAGAATAGTAACTAGCAGCTAG
>DBCY01000182.1:14848-18637 GCA_002293295.1 Ruminococcus sp. UBA946
TAACAATTAACAATGGTGGTATACCGCCTGTGGCGGTATGATTTTAATTTATAAATGTTTACGAGGTACTAGTGCCAATCAACACCTAAAAGTTTCAATATAATTAAATAATACCGCCATTGTTAATTGTAAATTGGATTTTAAGGGGAATCAGAAATGTATTATTGCTGCGGAATTACAGACGCCGGGAAAGTACGCGGTCACAATGAGGACGCTTTTCTGCTCAATAAAACAGTAATGACAGATTCGCAGCTTGAATGCGAGCTTAATGCCCCTTTTATAATAGCGGTCGCCGACGGAGTTGCCGGCGAAACGTCAGGCGAAATTGCGTCCGCGCTTGCCCTTGAGCTTTTATCGCATGTCAGAATAAACAGGCGTACCGATTATAAAAAGAAAATACGGGATATACACACACACCTGAAGAACCACGGCAGAACCCATAATAACCTTAATATGCAGACTACCCTGTGCGCGCTTGCCGTTGAGGCAGGGGGGGAAGCTTTTATAATAAATGCGGGGGATTCCAGGATTTACAGGTACAGAAACGGTAAAATCAGGCAGCTTTCAACCGACCAGTCCCTTGTGCAGATACTATACCAGAAAGGGCATATTACGCATGAACAGCTTCGTAACCATAACCAGAAAAATATTATTTTTCCTGTTCTGGGCAACGTAAATTCAGAACCCGTTATTGATGTTACGGCAATCGAAGGAGGAATTGAATACGGCGACCTTATTATTCTGTGTACCGACGGCTTATCCGATAGCATTACGGAGGGTGAATTCGAGGAAACGCTCGCTTTACCGCAAAAACTCCCGCGAAGACTTGCAAGGCTCGTGGAAACCGCATGTGAAAACGGCGGTTCCGATAACATTACCGCGGTTATTCTTTCGGTTTGTTAAGGCGGCTGTATTGTTTGAAATTTTACTTGACAAACGGTATTTTTTAAGTTATTATATAAAAGTAATTTTATGAAAGTGAGGCGGACAAAGTGTTTGTATTTATTAAAATCAGGATTTTCATGCAAAATAATACTAACAGGGAGTCTGTCTGTCAGGAAAAAGGATAATTATACTTAAGTATTGCATAAAAGTATAAGGTATATTATAAACTTTTTATGCTGAATACTTTTATGTTATTCTATACTAAATGATGGCTTCCGTTTCCGGGGGCTGTTTTTATGCCTTTACGGATAAGGTTCATATCATTTGACAGACGGCAAAAACCATATTTCGAAAGGATGAAGCAATATGATAAATACTGAAAACATATCGGAGCAGGAAAGGGTAATACTAGTATGCGCCGATACGGGCGAGTTTGACGCCCTGCGTTCAATTGATGAATTAGAGGAACTCGCAAAGACTGCGGGAGCGACTGTAATGGGCAAAGTAATTCAAAAGCGCCCGGGATATGACAGCTCGACCTGCATAGGCTCGGGGCGTCTTGAAGAACTGGCTGAAGAGGTTAAGAAGCTTGAGATTAACCTTGTCGTTTTTGACTCGGAGCTTTCACCGAACCAGACAAGGAATATTGAACGCATCCTTGACGTCCGCGTTATTGACAGGACTACTTTGATTCTTGATATTTTCGCCCAAAGGGCTTTGTCAAGGGAGGGGCGTATTCAGGTCGAGCTTGCTCAGCAGAAATACCGGCTTCCCCACCTGGCGGGAAAGGGTATAAGCATGTCACGGCTCGGAGGAGGAATTGCCGGGGGAGGGCTTGCGGGAATAGGAGCAAGGGGTCCCGGCGAAACAAAGCTTGAAACGGATAAACGCCATATCCGCAAAAGGATTGAAACTCTGACGGCTGAACTCAGGGAGCTTGAGAAGCAGCGTGAATTCCGCAGGAAAAGGCGTAAGAAGGATAACATTCTTACCGGTGCTATTGTAGGGTATACGAACGCCGGGAAGTCAACCCTGCTCAATTCACTTACCGGAGCCGGAGTGCTGGTTGAAAACAAGCTTTTCGCCACCCTTGACACCACTTCGCGCGCTATTGCGCTTCCCGACGGAAGGATGCTGATGCTGATTGATACTGTCGGGCTTATAAGGCGTCTGCCGCATGATATAGTCGAAGCGTTCAAAAGCACCCTTGAAGAAGCGGCAAACGCCGATATTATAATAAATCTGATTGACGTCAGCTCCGACGATGGATACGAACAGTCGCAGGTTACGGCAAAGCTGCTTTCTGAGCTTGGAGCGGGTGAAATCCCGCAGATTAATGTCCTGAACAAATCCGACAAGCTTCCCTCTGAAGCCAAAGATAGTATAAAATGCGACGACAGGACCGTATTGATTTCGGCAAAATACAAAGAGGGAATTAATGAACTGTTGAGCTGTATTGCACGGAATCTGCACGAAACGTCCAAAAGGGGGATTTTTCTTATACCATATGACAAAACCGGTATAATTAATACAATACGCACAGAGGGGAAGGTTTTCACGGAGGAATATAAAGAAAACGGGACGCTGATTGACGCCCTTGTTGACAACAAGGTATTCTATCTTGTTGAAGATTACCTTGTGAATTTTTAACTTATTATAAAACGAATTATTTCAAAATACTTGACAAATACTATTCAACGATTCGAGGCAGTAGCTGATATGGTGCAATATGTGGAGGAAATTAAGCAAAGGAATGTCGAAATATGATTACAGAAACTATAAAAGGTTTTAAGCTTTATTTTGAAAGTAATTCAGATTGTTTTTCACCTAAATATATAGATAATGGTACTCTGGCAATGTTGGCATTTGTAGATTTTAGTGCGACAGATAAAGTTTTGGATTTGGGTTGTGGCTATGGTGTTGTCGGAATTTTAGCTGCAAAGTTTTCTACCCCTCAAAATATATTTTTGACGGATGTTAATAAAATGGCTATACAATATGCAAAACGCAATGCGAAACTCAATAATGTCGAAGGAGTTAATATAATTCAAAGTGACGCTTATAAAAATTTAGACGAAACCGGCTTTAATTTAATTTTGAGCAATCCGCCTTATCATACAGACTTTTCTGTAGCAAAAACATTTATTGAAAAAGGATTTAACCGATTGCTAATAGGCGGTAGATTTTATATGGTCACAAAAAGAAAAGAATGGTATAAAAATAAATTTATATCTATTTTCGGTGGGGTAAAAATCCACGAGAAAGACGGTTACTATATATTTGAAGCTGAAAAAAGAGATTTTAAATATTACAAATCTAAATCCTAAACAGATATGATTTTAAAACAATAAGGAGTTTAGTAAAATGATTGATATTTCTAATACCAATGATTTTAGTTATGAAAAGTTATTGGAACTATTTCACGGAAGACAACAATATTATTGTTTCGACTATCCTCAATGGTGTTGCTATATAGCGAAAAAAGGATTTAAAGAAATGGTTGAGCTAGGCAACTATTATGGTTGGTGGTTATAATAATTATAGCCAAAAAAGTTAATAATGGTTTCGGTTGCACAAAAAGAAAACCCTAGGAACACACTCCTAGGGTTTTCATTATCGGGCTAATCGTCGGACTTGTCGCGTCTGTCTAGCCACTTGCTCACCAAATCACCAAATAGGCGAGTCATAACAGCAACGAAAAAGTTAATAATAGTGTTCATTCGGTTACACCCCCCTTCTGTCGGGAGAGCCAACGACTAACACATAATCCGACATATGTCAACATTATCAGCAGAAAACAAAACATAAACGAATTATTTCAAAACACTTGACAAATACTATTTAATAGGTTATAATATAAATAACCACAAACGAGATAATGTGCATATTTGCACAAAATTGAAA
>DBCY01000162.1 GCA_002293295.1 Ruminococcus sp. UBA946
TAATATTAATTACAGATTTTTGATTAATGGCTTAACATTTGTATTGGACGTAATTTTTTTATGTGTAACCTTGAATCTCAGACGAAGGTTATCGGTAATTAAAGCAATGAACTCTGAATTTGTGGGTTTGCCTTTTCCTACGCTTATAGTATAGCCGAACATACTGTTCAGAACATCAATATCGCCTCTGTCCCAAGCTGTTTCAATAGCATGGCGTATAGCTCTCTCCACTCTCGAAGGCGTTGTATCGAATCTTCTTGCAACAGACGGGTAAAGCCTTTTCGTTATGCTCTCGAGCATTTCCTCGTCGTCAATTGACAGCATGATAGCCTCGCGCAGATAATGGTATCCTTTGATATGAGCGGGAATGCCTATCTGATGGATAATATCCGTTACCAGCATTTCAATGTGCAGTTCGTCATTGGTATCATTCTTAACTATATTTGAGGTTTGGGTGATATGCTGGATTATGCTTATTACAGCTTCGGTATCAAACGGCTTAAGTAAATAATAGGCATTCTGGCAGGACATAATCCTGTTTTCAATAAGGGGGTTATTATGGGAAGAACCCACTATAAAGAACGGCGGCTTTGAACATACTGAGTTGATTCGTCTTATTACTTCCACCGCCTCCGCGTTCGGCATAATAGCATCGCAAAGAACAATGTCGGGTAAGTATTCCTTAATAACATTAATCACTTCAATACCGTCGTTCATACAGGTTATTACATTATAACCCGCGTCCTTAATCGCACCTGCGAAAATTCCGCCAAAATCCTTATTATTGTCACCGATGAGTACCTTAAAATTATTGTTCATATATTTGAACCTCCTTAAAATTTTATAACAGTTATATTTTAACATAGAAAAAAATGGAAATCAATATGTTTTAGGAATATTTTGGCAATTAATTATCGCAATAAATATGATATTGTCATATTTATTTCCTTTATTTTACATATTTTGCTAAAAATGGAATTGCTATTCCTTAAATACTTATTTTTTTATCTTTTTAAGGAATTAATTATACATTTAATCGTAACAATTTATACCTGGGTATTCAAGTACAGTGGTTCGCTGAAATAAATACTGCTGAGGATTAAAAAACATAAACGCTAAATTATTTTATTTTCGAATTCCGCACGTTTTTTTATTTCTCCCATTAATGACTCAAACTGAGCGGGATTAAGAGACTGCGCACCGTCGCATAAAGCCTTTGAAGGATTATTATGAACTTCTATCATTAATCCGTCTGCTCCTGCGGCAACCGACGCCTTAGAAAGCGGAGCGACCATTGCGCTGTTCCCGGTTGCATGCGAAGGGTCAATAATAACAGGAAGATGGGTCTTTGACTTTAAAACGGGTACGGCGCTTATGTCAAGCGTATTCCTCGTCATTGTTTCAAAGGTCCTTATACCGCGTTCGCAAAGAATAATATTATGATTTCCCCCTGCCATAATGTATTCGGCTGACATTAACCATTCTTCAATAGTATTTGCAAGTCCCCTCTTCAGAAGAACCGGCTTGTCACATTTGCCTAGTTCCTTCAAAAGGTCAAAGTTCTGCATATTCCTTGCTCCGACTTGTATTAAATCAACATCGGTGAATAAATCAATATGGTTAAGGTTCATAATTTCTGTGACAATAGGCAGTCCGGTTGCTTTTTTTGCCTTAATCAGAAGCTTAATTCCTTCATCATGCAAACCCTGAAAGGCATACGGAGAGGTGCGGGGTTTGAAAGCTCCCCCCCTGAGCATAGAGGCTCCGCTTTTTTTTACGTCCCCTGCTATTTCAATAATCTGCTCTTCGCTTTCAACAGAACACGGTCCCGCAATAACATTGAAAAATCCTTCACCCACCGTTATGTTTCCTGCTTTTATTAAAGAATCATCAGGATGCATTTTACGGTTCGCCTGCTTGAAAGGTTCTGAAATGCGTTTAACCGACTCAACTATTTCTATACTTTGCAGGTCGTCGGCATTTATTGCCGTAGTATCGCCGATAAGTCCTATAATGGTATGCTCGCTGCCCTCGCTGAGATGAACGTTTAATCCTTTTAATGTCATATCATTTACGAATCTGTCTATACTGTCCTTTGAAGCTTTGTTTTTCAAAACTATAATCATTTTATTTTCCTCCGTTAATTTAACGCTTCTAAGCTTTTAAGCTTTTAAGCTTTAATGCTTTTATGTATTAAAGTTTATCATAACAATTGTTTTTTGTCAAGCATAAATATTATTAACTTAATATAAGATTTCATACTATTTTAAATATTATATACAATGTTATTGTGTTTATTATGCAGCAATTAACGGATAATGGATACCTGATTATAAAAAAATGGAAACAAAACCTGTTATTTTCCTAAACCATAATAATCATCCTTTCCGCACATTTTGTCTTTTCAGACAAAACTCCAGGGTTGATATTTTATTAATATACTGTTTAAAACTGTAATTCTAATTAACACAGTAAAACAGTATTCCGAATATAAATATAATTTACATATAAATAATAGCATTAAAACCGTTGAATGTCAATACCGAATTTTTTTTGGTTTTTTATACTTCAATGTTTATTTTAACTAATATTTTGATATTATTCTTATTAATATCCGATAATAAATTAAGCAAAAATAAATAAAAAATTACATATTAAACTATGCATTATAACATATTTTATTATTCTGCTTATTAAATTATAACTTAAATATTTACAATTACATAAATTTTTGTTAATATATGCTTTATTATTGATTACTAATAGCGGCAACATTTTCCAATTATTCAGCAGACATTATATAATACTTGAATATTACTGATTGTCATCTGATTAACAAAATAATGTTGACAATTAAAAAAAATATGATATAATAATACTGTTGCCTGTAAAAAATTTCTAACGAGAGGAGAAAGTTTGAAAATAAACTTAGTGTTTTGTCCTTTCAGGACAAACACTCTGAAAGGATGGTCATATATATTTATGAACGCTGATGAAAGTAAAATAAGAAAATTAACCACAATACAGATTGTCAGAATACCATTATGCACGGCGGTAATAACAGTTTTATCGCAAATTGCAATACCGTTTAATGCCGGTATACCAATAACGCTGCAAACCCTTGCGATCGCATTGACAGGGTTTATTCTTGGCAAAAAAGAAGGTGCTCTTGCCGTATCCGTATATTTGTTGCTTGGACTGGCAGGCGTTCCGGTTTTTGCGTTTTTCACTTCGGGACCGGTTGAACTGTTCGGAATAACGGGCGGATTTTTATGGGGATTTATTATTATGGCTTTTATATGCGGGTTTGCTGTTCAGAAAAACAGCATGGCAATAAAAATAATTCTGTCCTTAACAGGTCTTGCCGCATGCCATTTATTCGGAGTAATCCAGTTTTCGTTTTTCGCAAAAACTGCTTTGCCCGAAGCTTTCGTCACAGCGTCGTTACCTTACATATTAAAGGATATAATATCGGTATTACTGGCTTATTGGGTATCGGTTCCGCTTAAAAAAGCAATTAATATGAACCGGGGTAAAGTATGATATTGAGACCTCATCATTTATTATGTACATTGCTTTACTGTAATAACGGATACAGTGAAAACTTTTGTATCAATATGAAAAAGGTTATAGCTCAATTAAATAATAATCCGGATTTTGAACTGAAAATTATTTCCGACGATATTTGCATAGAATGCCCGAATAATAAAGACGGTGAATGCAGTTCCGGAAATGAAAACGTTATAAAACGAGACCGGACTGCGCTAGAAACCCTTTCGCTGACAGAGGGTGTTTACAATTATAAGGATGTACTGAATAAAATCCGTAACAACCTTTCGCCCGAGCTTTTTGAAAAAATATGCGGCGGATGCGTCTGGCATGAGGAAGGTTACTGTACATACGGAATTTTATGCGAACGGTTATTCCCGTAAAAAGCCGGCGGCGCTCCATCTATTGAAGCGCCGCGGTCATTTTATGTAATATATACCTTAGCTATTTTCTGGTCTTTAACGGGTCTGTCGTTCCTTCCCGTCTCGGCGGAAGCGATTTCATCAACGGCGTCCATACCCTCAATAACCTTCCCGAACGCGGCATATTCGCCGTCCAGGTGAGGGGAATCCTTATGCATGATAAAAAACTGAGAACCGGCGCTGTCCTTCATCATGGAACGCGCCATAGAAAGTACGCCCCTGGTATGTTTAAGGTCGTTTTTAACTCCGTTTGAAGCAAACTCGCCCTTAATCTGATGACCGGGACCGCCCATTCCGGTTCCGTCGGGACAGCCTCCCTGAATCATAAAGCCGGGAATCACGCGGTGGAAAATCAATCCGTCATAAAAGCCTTCCTTCACAAGCTTCTCAAAGTTTTCGCAGGAAACAGGGGCAATATCGGGGTAAAGCTCAATTTTAATCTTTTTGCCGTTTTCCATTTCAATAATAACCATTATAAAAACTCCTTTAAATATATATTCAATAGCTGTAAACATAAGAAAAATACCATAAAATTTGCAATAATTATACCTGCTGATAAATGACCTCCCCCGTTTCTATAATATGTTCGGTAAAACCGGACGAGTCATGTATTTCATCAAGCAAATGAGGTTCTATATCAATAAATATATTGTTTCTTCTGATTTTTTGTAACATAACGGATGTACTGTACCAATCGCCGTCAAATCCGTTTATTATAATACCTATGTCAATATCGCTCCATTCATGAGCGTTTCCGCTGACATAAGAACCGAAAAGGATT
>DBCY01000098.1:0-28258 GCA_002293295.1 Ruminococcus sp. UBA946
CGCCGCCGCCTATGCCCGCGGCTGACAAGCCGCCTGTTGCGGTGACCTCTCCGCCTGTGATGTTTATTGTGCCGCCGTCGCCGTCGTAGCCGCCGCCTATTCCCGCGCCAAAGTTGCCTGTCGCGTTCAGCTTGCCCGGACCGTTGATTGTCACGGAAGAATCGTCATGAACCCCTAATCCGGTGCGGTCCACTCCTGCCTTGAGGGTATTTTCCCCTTCAAGGTTAAGCGTAAGGCTTGCGCCGCTTTCAAGCAGAATCGGGCTTTGATAAGAGCCTGTGCATTCAATCTTAACGCCGTCGAGGGTGATTGTTGAACTGCCCGGCGCTACGAAGACCCTCAGAACGCCGTCGCCGCCGAATTCGCCGCTTGTTCCCGTGAGGGTGATATCCGCACCCGGTCCTATCCAGAGGTATGTGTCTTTTTCAAGGTAGCAGTTGTTTATATAAACGCTGAAATCAGACCCGGGAGGGGTTGTTCCGCCGCTCGGCTCAGTTCCGTCAGCCCATTTTCCCGCAGATAAATCAAACACCGCCGGGACGTCCGGAAACGGCATAATGCTGTTCAGCCCCAGGGTCACATAGCATTCCCGCGTTTCGCTGAAAATTTCGCCCGAAACGGGGTGAACCGCTTCATATGCTATGATATAGGGCATGGGATTTCCCGGTTCGCCCTTGGGAACGGGACTGAGCATATCAAGCCCGCCCGTATCCGCTATTGCAACCGGGACGGGCGCGCCGTTTTCGTCCTCCGCCGAAACCCCGTCAAGCAAATCATCATTTGTCACGGGTATCCCCTCGGTTATGCGAAGAACCGTATCCCCCAAAGCATTCAGTTCAAAGCTTATTATTACATTTTTTTCAGCTTCGGGGATTTCTTCCTCCGGCATAACGCCGTTTTCAGGGGGGGTTATATCAGTGTTTTCCGCAAAGGACGGGGGTTCAGCCGCTCCGTCCTCCGCAAACGCGGTTGTCGCCGGTAATGTAAAAAGCATTGCCGCCGCCAGTGCAAAAGCGGTGAGCCGCCTGGCGGTAAACCGCTTTAAGAATAAACATTCTGTATGTTGTTTCATTTTTATGACCATCCTTTCCGGACGTTTTGTCCTGAAAGGACAAAACTCCTAAGTTTGAAAAATTTATTTTTCCAAATTTCCTCCGGTAAATAAAATATATTTATAACTATTTTAAGTATAACATATATCCCGAAAAAATAAAATCCTGCGGTATGAGGTTTTTGGTTGATTTTTTTTCTGTTTTATGATATAATACCGGTAAGTAAAAAGTATGAGGGTTTTTACCCCTTTTTGATAGTAAGTATGAGGTTTTCAAAATCCGAAACGGTCAGGAGAATATAAAATGCAGGAAAAACCGGAAATATATGACTTTTTGAGCGATAAATTCACACCCGTAGGGCTTCCGGAAATATGCGCGCCCCGGAAATCACTGCTCCGCCGGTTTGACGAAGCGGCGGCGAACCGCTTTGTATTCGTATCCGCCCAGGGCGGCAGCGGCAAAACCGTAACCACCCTGCTGTGGCTGATTAAAGCCGCGCGCAAGCCCGTATGGTTCGGGCTTGACGCATATGACAACTCGCCGTCAGTTTTTTATAAACAGCTTGCCATCGGTCTTTTCTCACTCCAGCCGGACAATGCCAATATGCGGCGGATTCTCACAGGCGAAGCGTTTTCGTCGTCCCCGCTTGAGCATACCGTTGAGCTTTTAAGCGAAATGCTTCCCGAAGCCGGGCGTTACGCGCTCATACTGGACGATTTCCATATGATAACAAACGGCGAAATTATAAAGTCCCTGCCTTTGGTTTTACGCCGTCTTCCGCATACCTTCACCGTTTTTATACTTTCAAGGGCGGAGCCGCCGGAGGAATTCACGCCGCTTGCCGGAGAAAACAAGAAAAGCGTTATACGGCGCGAACACCTGCGGTTTTCTGAATCGGAAATCACCCGGTATTTTCAGATGAAGGGCAAAAAACTGACTCCGGAGGAAGCGAAAGCCGCCCATATGGCGACGGACGGCTGGGCAATCGGCGTGAACGCAATCGTTATGTCCGGTCATTTCTCGCAGGGCGGGGGATACGACTTCTCGCGCTTTTTCAAGGATATGACATGGAATAACTGGGACGGTGGCTTGAAGGATTTCTGCATGAAAACGGCGATAGCCGACGAATTTGACGGTGAGCTTGCGAAGCTTCTTTCAGGCAGAAACGACGCTGAAGCCGTCATGGAGGAACTTAGCCGCTCAAACGCGTTTTTAAGCCGCCTTTACGGGGATACGTACCGTTTTCACCATCTGTTTCAGGAGTTTCTGAAGAGCCAGCTTGATGAATCCGGCATTGATACGACCAAGCTGTATAAAACCGCCGCCCGGTATTATAAAGACAAGGGCGACTATTCACGCGCCCTGCGGTTCCGGCTTTTAAGCGGCGATTACAAGGGTATCGATAACTTCCTGTTCTTATTTTTGTTCAGGGGGCATAAAAATGGGGTTGCCGACTACTCGGATTTTCTGCGCACCTTTTTCGCCGAGCCTATCCCCGAACGGGCGGCAAAGGAAGCCCCCGTACTGCATGTGCTTTACGCCTGGCATTATTACCTCACCAGCAGCCACGTGGATTCCGCCCGCCATATGGACGCCATCATCAAAAACCTGCCGCGCATAGCAAAGGCGGGAAACGAGTTTCTGGAGTTCGCCATGCTTGCCTTTCATGTGGACTACCGTAAGAGCCTGAAAACCCAAATCAGAATGTTTCACATCTTCAGCGGTCTGCTTAAACATTATACTCCCGGGGGGCTTGCCACGAGCATTGCCTCCTATACCCATAACCTGCCTTATATGCACCGGAGCAACCGCGATTATTCAGAGTTTGTCCTTGACTTAAAGGCACTTGAAAGTTTTGACACCACCTTTGCGCCGCTTTTGGGTTCTGAATGGAAATATCTGCGCCCCGGTCTGCTTGCGGTATTCGCCTATGAGCAAAATAAGCTTGTTGAGGCTCTTGAAGAAAACACAAAAGTCCTCGGCATAATCACCGAAGACAATAAACCCGACGGGCGCATATGCGTTATGGTTACACAGCACAGCATTCTGTGGCAGCTTGGGCGGTCTGACGAAGCGGGCGAAGCGATGGACTCCCTTACCGCGTTCTCGAATACCGCCGCACCATATTTCATTCCCAACCTGACCGCTTACCACACAAAGCTCAGGCTGTTTGACGGCGACATAAGCGCGGCGCGCGAATGGCTTGACCGGTATTATGTGACGAACGCAGACCATATTGAGTTCTTCCGCTCATTTCAGCATTTCACCACGGCGCGGGCATACATCGCTGTGGGAAACCGGGCGAAAGCGTTTGAATACCTGCTTCTTCTAAAGGATTTCGGCAAAAACCTGAACCGTCCTCTCGACCGCTGCGAAGCCGGGGCTATACTGGCGGCTTTATATCAGACCCAAAACCGGAAGAAGGAGGCGGACGCCGAGCTTACCGATACGCTTGAAGTATTGCAGCCCTATGGCTTTGTCCGCGTTGTCGCGGACGAAGGCGAGGCTGTCGTTCCAATACTCAGACGCATACTTACAGCCATCGGGGAGAAAGGTTATAACGGTTCGCTTACAAGAGCCTATGTGAACGAAGTAATGCTGGCGGCTCACGGCTTCGGTACCGTACACGGCGGCTATATGTCGGGCGCCGTAAAGAAAAAGGATAAGCCGGTCAAGCTTTCGGGACAGCAAAAATATATGCTGACCCTGCTTTCTCAAGGGTACAGGCAAGCGGAGATTTCCGTAAAAACGGGGCTTTCTATTCCGACAATAAAGTCTCACACATCTCTGGCGTATAAGAAGCTTGGGGTTAATAACGCGATGGACGCGGTTTTAAAAGCGCGGGAACTGGGGTTGATTGAGTAACGGGAATGAGCGGATTTATAGTATATACATTTATAATAGAAATTTAAAACAATAAACGTTTGTTCATGGTAAATGTTATTGTTTAAAAGTCTTTGGCGGGTCTTTCCAACAAAGTCATCCAGCCAAAAGAACTCTATACAATCCATCCTAATGACGGAGAAATATCCTAAATATTATATAAGAATTTTGTAGAAAATGATTGACAATCAATGAAAAATATGTTAAAATGTAAAAAATAAACCGTTTTTGTTATGAAAGTTGTAAATCTTATTCAAAACGTTATATAGCAGCTTGCTATTGCAGTCTATCACAGATTACGATGGTTCAAACATAGTCCCATTTTGGCTGGTATATAGTTCTTCCATAATCAATTGGAGGGTACACTTGTTTTCACAAAAAGAAACCTTACCATATGTTCAGGGTATATAAAATTACCTTTTTTGTATATACACACTTTTATAATGAAGTTTCGGGTTTAAAACCTGTACTTCCTCATTGTCAGAGCGATTTTATGAAGTCAATGTATAAATTATTATTCGGGATTTTTGTCAGTCTAAATATGGAGCTATGGCTGAATATTTGTTCTGTTTCCCGTCCATGCCGAATTCATACCCGTTTTTCCGATATGTGTTGCAAACTCAACATAAATTGATTAGTATGAAACTGCTATATAAAGCATGTTTGTATAAATCATTTATACAGGAGGCGAGAAAATGGAGAGAAAACTTAATATCCGGTCCTTTGGCAACTCATGGATAAACTGTGCTACCAACGAGCAGCTTACGCTTTTGACTACGATTGACAGCAGTTATGAGAAGGCTGCGCTAATGAATTCATATTTTTATTTTATAGAAAATCCGTACAACGAGGTTTCAAGGCTTAATCTTTTTCACAGTGAGGAATTTCATAAGTCACTGGAGCAATTTGTTTATACTGACCTTAATATTAATCAGAAAAATCTTATAAACGAGCTTAAGAAAAACATCGACCAAGGTAATGTTATCAAGATTTATGCCGATCTTTTTTTTTGGATAGAAAATAGTTTTGACTATGGAAAAAGACACAGCCTGAACTATGAGCTTATAACCGGATATAATGATGAAGAAAGATGTTTTTTCAGTATATGTGATAACCTGGACGGATATATGGAAAACAAGGTTACATATGAAAATCTTTCAAAAGCATTTACCATAAGCGATATATTCCCTCCACAAATTATAAATTATAAGGACAATATCCCTCCTTACAGGATTAACGGAGATGAGTTGATGTCTTCCGCTGAGAAAATAATCAGCAGTATAGACTCCTTGCCGGAGAAAGGCTTTTGGTCGGCTCAGGATATGGGGGATTTGCAGTTTTTCATTTATATTTTAACGAAAATTTTCGAAAGACAAAACGGAAATATTATGTTAGTCAGGTATATATCTGAAATGATGAATATGGCTAATGAAGCTACGGACTTTCTGACGGAGAAATGCGAGCAAATAAAAAAGATGTGGAGCGTGTCAAAGGCAATACTTATCAAAGCATTTCTGCGAAACAGAATGCCTGATATGGAAAAGCTCAATGCCAGTGCAAAGGCGGCGTTGATTGAAGAAAAGCAATTTTGGGAAAAGTTTATTTATATTTTTTCAAAGGGAGAAAAGATGTCAGTTTCAAGGGTGATTTTTTGAAAAAGGAAGAAAACGAAAAACGTATTGAAAATTTGCTTTTGGATAGAAAAGACATCGATAAGGTCTGTATTATTCATAATGACAGAACAATAAGCTATAATCAGCTTTACATTATGGCAATCGGAATGTTGTCTGATAAATCCGATTTAGAGCTTGGTGACAATGTCGGAATATATCTTCCGAACTCAATTGATTATGCAGCGGCTTATTTTTCAATATTATTCAGAAAAAAATCGGTTATACCAATACCGATTAATTCAAAGCCGAATGAAGTTGCTTCAAACATAAGATACTGCGAAATCAATCTGCTTATTACCGCGCCGGAAAACTTTGAAAAACTAATCAAGCAGCTTGAAAAAGAGCTTGACAGCAAACTTATCTTGTTTTCCCCGGCGAACGGTAAAACGGCGGTTGTTAATCCGGATAAAGATTTTATCTATAAAGAAAACAGTAACGTCAATATTGATGTAGCGGTTATGCTGCATACTTCCGGAACAACATCAAACCCGAAACGTGTAATGCTTACTCACAGCGGACTTCTTGCAAATATAAAATCAAACGTTGAATCCTTAGGGCTTACGGAGAATGACGTTACGCTTATCGCTCTTCCGATGTGTTTCGGATATTGTAATACAGCACAGTTCCTGACACACATTTATCTCGGAGGCAGCATGGTTATCCTCGGCAGTATATTTACCGGGAAAGCGTTTTTCAGCATGATTGAAAAATATCGGATAACGAATTTTACATCGGTTCCGACTATGCTTCAGATAATTAAACAGTTTAGAAAATCCGGCAGTTACGACATAACTTCAATGAGGTATATTTGTTATGGCGGCGGAAATGTTTCGGCGGAACTGATTGAAGAGCTTATTGAAAAAATGCCGGAGATAGGAATTGTTCAGACGTATGGACAAACAGAGGCAGGTCCAAGGGTAACAGCACTTCTTCCAAAAGATTTTAATGATAAAAAAGGCTCAGTAGGACGTGCTATACCAAATGTCAAGGTGAAAATAGTGGACGACGACGATAAAGAGTGTATTGACGGAGAAACAGGAAACATAGCGGTAAGCTCTCCGGCAATAATGGAAGGCTATTATAAAAATCCTGCCGAAACTGAAAGAGTGCTGAAAAACGGTTGGCTTTATACGGGAGATATGGGTTATCTTCTGGATGGCTATCTATATCTTAACGGAAGAAAAAAGAATATGATTATCTGCGGAGGAATGAATATATATCCTGAGGAAATCGAAGAAATCATTATGAATATAACAGGCATAGAAGCAATAAAGGTTTACGGAATTCCCGATGAGGTATGGGGCGAAATACCCGTTGCGGATATTATGCTTTCGGAAAATATAAAGCAGGAAAAAGTGATTTCAGATATCCGAAAGGTATGCATAGAAAAGCTTTCGGATTATAAGATACCGCGCAAATTCAATGTGGTTGACAAGCTTGACAGAACATATACGGGGAAAATAAGGAGGTAAGCTAAAGTGAATTCGCAAAGATTAAAGGAAATTCTGATTGAAGCCTGTGATAACAAATACAGCGCTGACGACATAAATGATGATACGGATATTATCGAGGATTTGAATTTCGATTCAATAATGTATCTTAAAGCTATTGTGGCAATTGAGGATGAAACCGATATTGAGCTTGATGACGAGGATGTTGAAAATATTTCGGTGTTTTCAGAATTGCTTAAAGCGGCAAATAAAAAGTAGGGGTGATTATGAAAACAGAACTTAACGGCAAGGTAATTGTTATAACAGGAGCATCTCATGGGATAGGACGAGAGCTCGCTGAAATGATGGCAGACAACGGTGCAAACGTTGTTATAAACTACAACAAAAGCGTTGATGAAGCAGAAGAAGTATTATGTCGTATTTCAAAAACAAATTTCGGCTGTACGCTGGTTCGTGCGGACGTAACCGACGAAAATCAGGTCAGGGATTTTTATCGTCAGGTTATGAAAAGGTATGGTAAGGTAGATGTTCTTATTAATAATGCAGGCAAATGCAAGGATTCGCTTTTCACGATTATGTCACAGAATACGTGGAAAAATGTGCTTGACACAAATCTTTCTTCGGCATTTTATTGCAGCAAGCACTTTTCAAAAGCAATGATAAAGCAAAACAGCGGAAAAATTTTCAATATAGCTTCTTATAAGGGTCAGGAAGGGTGCAGCGGACAAGCAAATTACAGCGCATCAAAAGCAGGTCTTATCGGACTTACGAAAACAATGGCAAAGGAGCTTTCCCACTTTGGAATTTGTGTAAATGCCGTATGTCCGGGATTTATAGTGACTTCGCTAAACAAGGCAAGCGGAAATAAAATTAATATGGCAAAAGAACAGAGCTTGCTCCCCATAGAAAAAAATTTATCCGCGTTGATAAATACACTTACTTTTATGGCTTCGGACAACTTTGAAAACGTGTCCGGTCAGGTTTTTAATATTGATTCCCGTGTAATCTAAAGAAGATAAAACAGGATGATAACTTTTCGGTATCATTAGCTTGGTGTTGTCCTGACAGCTTTTTGAAAGCAAACGAAAAAATAAGAAAGGATACGGTATACTGATATTATACCGTTAAAAATGCTATGAAAACTTTAAAACCTCTTGAAATGGTGCGTGTCGCCATCACTCCGTTCTGCGACCTTCGTTGTGAGCACTGCTATGCTGCGAACATTTCTCTTAATCAGATGATTGGATATGAACGCGAGCAGCTTAGTATGGAACAGATTGAGAATTTTCTTTTGGGATTGAAAAAAACTCAGAATCTGAACCGCATATCAATCACCGGAGGAGAAGCGCTTACTCAGCAAGCATGGCCAAGAAGCAAGGCTTTATTAAAATTTGCACTGGACAATGACCTTGTTGTTCAGATAAACACAAGCGGTTCTGATACAGTAACCATAAAGGATATTTATGAGGTTACCGGAGATAAATTTAATAAAATAGTTTTTCATATAAGTCTTGACCATGTTGACGCTGAATGGGTAAATACTTTCAGGGGCAAGGAAAATGCTTACGACAGGTCGGTTACCATGATAAAGGATGTTGTTAAATATGGGGGGTATTCTGAGGTAAGATACACAATCACAAGCGGAAATTATATAGTTACGCCTGAATGTTATAAAATGGTTTCAGAGCTTGGAGCAAGCTGTTTTGTTGCAAAGGTTGTTTTCCCCACAGGAAGCGTCTATAATCATGAATATCTTAAGCTGGATGAGGAGATTGTGGCACAGGTTCAGAAAAGACTTATTGAACTTAGTGTGAACAACAAGACATCCGTTATGCTTCCGAGTCCGGTTTTCTGCGACAGAGAAAAGCTTCTTGACAATGCTAATGTGAATATTACAGAATGTTCATGCGGAGATACAAGCCTTTATCTTTCTTTTAACGGCGATTTACTTCCATGTCCGTATCTTCAGGGGTCTGAATATTATCAGGACATTAAAATAGGCAATATAACAGACCCGGGATTCGATTTTGACAAGCTTTGGAGCGCGCCGACAACCTTTATGGCTCACAGAAACACAGGAAGCTTTGAATGCGCAACATATAAGGTAATGGCAGGAGAGATTAAGGCTGAATAAATACATTAAAGGATAGGGATGCTTTTGAAAAGAATTGCAGTATGCGGTATGGGCCCGCACACAATGAAATGTCATTATGCCATACTGGAAATCCTGTCGGAAAACCATGATATCAGCATTGAACTTTTAATTGATTTAAAGTCAAGGAGAGGGTCAATTGAAAAGTACCTTGCGGAGAGAAAACTTAAACCCGAAAAATGCATTTATCTTGATGATATTTCCGATAATTCTTTGGGAACAAGGCTTGACCCGGAAGCAGAAAAAGAGTTGAACTGTCTTCGTCAAAACGGCGGTATAGACAAATTGCTTGTATCGACTGAACCCAAGGCACATAAGATTTATGTCCTGTGGGGACTTGCGCATAACGTGGATGTTATTGTGGATAAGCCGCTGACTGCTAATGCAATTGATTCGTCAGACCCTTCGCAGTCCTGCTTTTTGATTAAGGATTATGAGGAAATCAGCAAGGCTGTTGACAAATCGGCGGGCAGTCTCTATGTTATGGTTCCAAAAAGAAAAAGAGAATGTTATTCGGTAATTAAAAATTACACCGATGATTTTGTGAAAAGGTGGGAAGTGCCGGTAACACATATAGGACTGAACATAAACGAAGGTATGTGGAATATGCCGGATGAATTTTTTACAAGGGAAAATCATCCATATAAATACGGCTATGGCGCGCTTCTTCATTCGGGATATCATTATACTGATTTTATGCTTTGGTTGTTGGATAGCAATAATCAGATAGCTGATTTTACCGCCGACAAACTCAGAATAAGCTTAATGAATACAAATCCAAACGACTTTGTTCATCAGATTAACCGGAAGTTTTATACCAGGCATTTCGGAAAGGATTATTCAGAATACCTAAACGACCAAGGCTATTCTCAGTATAGCAAAATGGGAGAACTGGACATATATATGCTGCTTCAGGCGATGAACGGACAGCATTGCATAACCAGCGCTGAACTGTCTATTCTTCATACCAGCTTTTCGTCGAGGTCGTGGACGCAGCTTCCGGAAAACACATATACGGATAACGGTAGAGTTCATCATCACAATTATTTAGTTCAATTCGGAACTTTGTGCAGTATAAGCAGTACACAGCGGTCAGTTCCTTATGAGCTGGACCGGCTTGATGAATGCAGCGAAACATCAGGGGACTGTGTTGTTGAAATATTCCGGAATATTGATATGATCGGCGGAAAGCCTTATGAGAAAATAGTTTATTCAAAAGAAATAAATCAGCAGGAAAACGGCTTTCACGGAAAAAAAGCCCAGATTGAAGACTGGCTTTTCGGGAAAGACAGCGTCTGTGAATTCAAACAACATTATAAGAATGTGCTGATGCTGCAGAAGTTATATGAGTGTATGGCAGGAACCAGAAACGGCAGTCGTCCGCCGTATATAGAGTACCCGATTATTTAACGGTTAGGAGAACTGATTAATGGGATGTTTTTTGATTTCCTTAAGCGGACTTTTCGGTTCGGGGAAAACAACAAATATTAATTTCCTTCTAGATCATTTCAAAAAAAACGGAATATCCGCTGACACGATTACGCTTTACAGAAATGAGGTCAATCAAAGAAAACTGATGCTGGCTACTGCCAGATACATAAAAAAGAATGGTTTATCGGATTGCATGACTGACGAATACAAAATGCTTATGGAAGCTATTGGTCTGAAAATGGCTTTTGAAGAGTATGCCGTTCCCGTAATGGAAAAAAATCAAGTGGTGATGTTTGACAGGTACACAGATACATATATGATCGACTTCGAAAAATATCCTCCAGCAAGAGATATCCTTTTGTCGTTTCCGGTGTGCGATATATCCATAATTCTTGATATCGACTATGTTACTGCCGCGAAGCGCATAGAGCTTCGAGGAAGAAAGATGATTGATAATATTGAATTACTTCAGGCAAAAAGAGTTGAATATCAAAATGCAAGACTGAAGAATAATAAAAAATATTATATCATAGATTCACTTCGCCCAATGGACGAGGTATATAATGAGGTTTTGTCAGTTGTAAAAAGCGGTATTGAAGAGAAGAGAAAAAAGTCAGGGAAAATACTGTTGCTCGGATACTATTCAGAACGCTTTTTGAACGCTGCGGCAATGTTTTACAGGACTGTACATTTGTCTGAAAGGGACGATAAACAGGTGCTGAGTGAAATAGCTGATTCGGAAGTTATTGTTTTCAGGTCACCGTTTGTTCTTGATGACGCAATGATAAATGCAGCAGAAAAACTTCGTTGTATAATAAGGGCGGGTAGCGGAATCGAAGGAATTTCACCACTCTATAAACAAAAAGACAGAGAAATTCAGCTTAAGGTAATCAGGAGAAATCATTACCCTGTGGCGGAACTTGTTATTGCAGTTGTATTAAATGCACTGAGAAGGATTCCGGAGGCAATTAATTCTGTTAAATCATTGCAATGGCAAAAAAATGATTTTGTCGGTCATAATCTTATGGGAAAAACGGTTGGTATAATCGGATTCGGAGCAATCGGTCAGCGAACAGCAGGCTTGATGTCTTGTTTCGGAACTGATATAATAGTATATGACAGAAGTATTGAGAAACAAGAGAAGCAGAAGGTTCTTAATAATATCGGCGGAAGAACTCTGAGTCTGAATGAGCTTGCTAAGCAGAGCGATATAATTGTACTGTCTGTATCTTATTCGGACGAAGCATACGGACTGGTTTCAGAAAAGCTTTTGTCGTTAATGAAAAGCAGCGCGGTTATTGTGAATGTATCGAGAGGGAAAGTCGTATGCAACAAAGCGATGTTTTCCTTTCTGAAGAAAAATCCTGAAGCTGTTTATGCAACAGATGTTTACAGCAGTGAACCGATAGAAAACAAGCCTTTATATCAGCTGTCTAACTTTATGGGAACTCCGCATATAGGCGCTCAGACCCATGAAACAAGATGTGAGATAGAAGATGAAATTTTTGCGGAATTACGAAAGCTTCAGAGTTGATTATGAATAAAAATATAGGAGGTGGTATATTTGTTATTTAAAGAAAGACGGGATAAGCTTTTTGATATGGTGTCCTTTGCCAAGGAAAATGTTCCGTTTTACCGCAGGCTTTACAGTCAGATAGAACTGATTCGAGAAACCTTTACATATGATTTCTTTAAAAATAACATTCCTATTATAAATAAAAAAGATATTTTTATGAGTGAAAACAGCTATGTGGCTGACAAGTATATTGAAAATCCCGATAAGCTGATGATTGAATATACAAGCGGAAGTTCAGGCACACCGTTTACATGCTATAAGGATAGAAGGACAAGAATAGCTTTGGCATCAAGTCTTTCCGAACTCCGAAAGAAATATACTTCGGATTATACTGTTGGATCAAAATATGCAACATTCTATGGAATAATTGAAATCGACGGAGTAAGAAGAGCAAATGAAATCTTCATACATAAAAATATTCTTTATATTCCGGTTCTTGATATGAACGATGAACAGCTGAAGAAGAACTGGCAGGCAATTATTGAATACAATCCTTTGTGGCTTACGGGAACAGCAACGGCGGTTATGTATCTGGCAAGATGCGTCAGGAAGCTGTCGCTTCCGATGCATAACTTCGGATTTATAGAGTTAAACGGAGAGATTGTCAGCGAATCGGCATATAACTATATCAAGGAAACCTTCGGCTGTCAGATAACAAATCATTACGGACTGAGGGAATTTTGGTGTATAGCATACAGTTGTCCTAACAACCATCTTCATATTCTTGATAAGAATGTTTTTGTTGAGGATGTGTACAATGACAGCATAGGAGAAAAGACACTGGTATGCACATCTCTTAAAAATTTTGTTGCACCTCTTATAAGGTATGAACTCGGTGATGCAGGCGAGGTTCATCATTGCGTTCAATGCGGGTTCAATAATTCAAATTACACACTTGAAGTAAACAAGGGAAGGGTGTCGTGTTATTTTGAGCTTTGCGGAAGATTGATAAACCTGTTTACATTTGCGCTTGTTATAAAAAATACTGTTGATGCAAAAAAGAGAAATAAAATTCTTCAGTATCAGGTTATTAAAACATCTGAAAAAAATATTACAATCCGGCTTGTTATGAATGCCGGAGAAACTCTTGAGGATTCGGATACACGCCGAATTGTATCGGAAATAAACCAATATGCGAAAATCAATGCTGAAATATTAATAGAAACGGTGGCGTATATTAAGCCGTCGGATAACGGGAAAGTTCCTGAATTTATTGATATGACAAAAATCGGAGGATGAAATGATTATTTCGCCGAAAAAGGTAGATTATGCTGATTGCTTTCAGGGTCTGATTCGTTTAATTATTGAAAACAAGGGGCTTTCCCCTTCAGTTATGAATGTTTCTACATGGGGATTTGAGTATTCGGAAGGCGCGGATTTTGATATTCCGAAGAAAAGTCTTATCGGTATTCTTGAAAAATATTATGGCTTAAAGCCCAGAGGATTATATTTTAAAAGCTATGATGAGTATATGGATAACATCCGCAGCTTCGTAAATTCGGATAATCATTATATTCTATTGAAAGTTAAAATAGAAACTTGCCTGTGGAATAAATTAGCAAAACAATCCGATATCTTTCATTTCCTGCTGATAACAGATTATAATGAGGACGGTATAATCAAGTGTATTGATGTCTTTTATCCGGAGGAATATCACACTTATGACCTGAAAAGCAATGCGGGGAAATGCAGGAAAATGACCATTATAGAAGACATCGGCAAAATGGAAACTGATCCGGAGGAAATAAAAAAAGAGCTTATTGAAAGTATTAAACAACAGCTTTTCAAAAAACCACTGGCTGTTGAGATGCTAAGAAGTTTTGCGGATTCGGATTTTCTTGCCGAGGTTTTCGGATGCGGAAATATGGGAATGTATGATAGATTTCAGCTTTCTGCCAAGCGGCTGACCATAGCAAGACAGGATATATGTAATATTTTAAAAAATATTATTATGCTTCATGATGAAGAAATTATTGCTTGTTGGGATGCGCTGTCAAGGGAATGGAGAAAGTTTGAAAATTATCTGATAAAAAATCAGCTTGCTCCATCACGCAGGGAAAGTATTATTCAGCGCACGAGAGATCTGCTTAATAAAATTGCGGATACGGAAGAAAAATTAATTATAGAGACGCTGTGCATACTGGAGGGAAAAAGGACATATGAAGGTTGATATAATTGTTAAAGGAATATTGTTAAACAGGAAAAAGGGAAGGATACTTCTTTTAAAAAGAACGGCAACTGATCCTGTTGATCCTAACGAGTGGGAAAACGCAGGAGGAAAGCTTGAGCAGGGAGAAACTCTTGAAATAGCAGTAAAGCGAGAAATAAAAGAGGAAACAGGTCTTGAGGCACGGGTATGCGGTCTTGCATATCTGATATATGTACAGAAAACGCAGCCATATCTTTTGATTGTGTATTTATGCGAAACAGATATGGAGGATGTTGTAATAAGCTACGAGCATCAGGATTTTATCTGGGCTGACAAAGAACTATGTATGAAGCTTTTAAAGGGCGGAATAAAAAAAGATTTTATTAAACATAAAATATATGAAATGAGCTGGACAGATGATGAGTAGAAAAAGCAAGTCCGGAAAAATTATTCTGAACTATATAAATCAATTCCGATTTCTGTTTGTAATGCTTTTTATCTGTATAATAGCTACCACTGTGTCTGGTTCGCTGTATCCATACATATTCGGGCTTCTGGTAGATAAGGTTTTTACGGAAAAAGACATATCGATGTTTGTTTATATTGTGGCTCTTTATGCAGCTGTTTTTGTTGTAAACCAGTGCCTTCATTTTATTTTAAATATGTCCTGGGCAAAGCTTATGGTAAAATATATATATAAAATAAGAGAAGATATGTTTTCTGTTTTTCAGCGGCTTCCGAGCATAGAGCTTGCCGACAGGAAGAGCGGAGATATTATTCAAAGAATAAATTGGGATTCGGAGCAGTTCCTTTCCTTTGTTCATAAAAATATTTTTTATCTTATTGCTTCGGCTCTTGAGTTCAGTCTTAGCCTTGGATTTATTTTTTTCCTGAATGTTCATATGGGCATTTTGGTTGCGGTGATTTCTCCGATAATTGTTTATTTGTCAAGACACTTTTCAGGAAAAATCGGAGAGTTCTACAAACAGCGGACAAAGCTTAACGGCGACAGAAATGCTTGGCTTTTCGAAGTTATAAGTCATATTCATGAAATAAAACTCCTGGGCGCATCAGATATAATTTCTAACGAATACAAGGGGCAGAATGAAAGATTCTTTGACAATAAATTTGTAACTGACAGAGAAGAGGTTAAGCTTGAGCAAATAAACAAGGGAATAAGCCTTGCGGCACAGATTTCGGTTTTCGGTCTTGCAATGGTACTGATTTATAACGAAATAAGTACTATTGGCGCAACAGTTGCAATATTAGGATACTTTGATGTATGCGTATCGAGCTTTTCAAGCATTAATAAAAAGATTGTTGCGCTGAAAGAAAATAAGGCAGGTATCGACCGTTGTATTGAAGTTCTTGAAAAGAAACCGGAGGACTACAATGAGGACGGGCTGAAACATAGCATTTTTAACGCTTCTATTGAGTTTCAGAATCTTTCTTTTTCTTATAATGAGAATGTTCCTGTGCTGAAGAATATCAGCTTCACCATAAGAGAAAATGAAACGGTAGGAATTGTAGCTTCAAGCGGAGGTGGAAAAACCACGCTGTCGATGATGATAAATAAACTTCTTTGTCCCTGCGAAGGAAAGCTGCTGATTGATGGGATAGATGTGAAAAAATATAATCTCTCTTTTCTGCGAAATCAAATAGGAGTTGTTTATCAGGAAAGCTGCTTTTTTAATGGAAGCATAAGGTTTAATCTGATTTTCTGTGAGGATAAAAACAAGGATGAAAAACTAATGGACATTCTTGAAAAGGTTAATTTAAAGGGTTTTATAAGTGAGCTTCCGGACGGACTGGACACTATAATAATGGACGGAAAAAGAAATCTTTCCGGTGGGCAAAAGCAGCGCATGGCAATAGCAAGAGCATTCATTAAATCCCCGAAAATAATGATTTTTGACGAGGCAACTTCAGCTTTGGATTCCGAGTCTGAAGATGTGGTTCAGAAATCCTGGTCGGACTTGTTTCCGAAAACCACAAAAATTATCATTGCTCATCGTCTTTCTACAATTCGCAGCGCGGACAGAATTATTGTTCTCAACAACGGAGAGCTTGAGGCAATCGGAACACATAATGAGCTTATGGACAAGAGTCAGCGGTATAAAGAACTGTTTGCCGAGCAAACAGCTATGGAGATATCATCGTGAAAAAAATATTTTTAAAAAACAAGCGTATTCAATATGTAAAACAAATACTCGGTTACAGTTCTGATAAAGGCAGGCTTGTAACCGGAATAATCGGATGCAGGATTTTTGTAATTATTCTTTCGGTGCTTACACCGGTGTTTTATAATATTTTTATTAATAACGTACTGACCCAGCGGCAGCTGGAATTGTTCATTGCAGTAGCTTGCGGATATGCTGGAGTATTTGTGCTTCAATGTATAAATTCTTTTATAAACAAACGGATATATAACACCTTTCTTATTGATATTCTTCGCAATGTTAAATCAAGGCTTTTAAATGTATGTCTTAATATGAAAACAAAGGATTACAGAGTAAAAGAAATCGGCGATGTAAAAAACATACTTGAGAATGATATAAATTCCATTGACAGCATAATCAATATTCATTGCCTTGATTATTTCTATCAATATTTTTACGGAATAATTCTTCTTGTAATAATGTTGATTATGAGTTGGAAGCTTACGCTGATAAGTATAGTCATGATACCGGTTTCTTTTCTTTTCACAAAATTCATGTCCAAAAAGTCAAAACAAACATCCGATGAACACCGTAAAATATTTGGCGGATACGAAAGCTTTGTATGGGGTGAACTTTATAATTATAAAGAGGTCAAATCTAATAATCTTGAGGATACAATGGTAGGAATGTTCAAAAGTCATTGGGATGTAATAGGCAGACTTTTTGTTAAGCTTCAGATGCTTTGGTTTGCAAACAGAACGTTCATATCGGTTAAAGACTTCTTTATTGTAAAGATGAATCTTTATTTTATCGGAGGACTTCTGATAATCTATAACAACATGGAGCTTGCAACGCTTTTGGTTTTCATGAACTACTACGGCTCTTTTTTCAATGCGGTTTCGGTTGTAATGGAGGACAAAATTCAATTTACAAGCGAAGAAACAAAGCTGGAGCATATATTTAACATTCTGGAATACAAATCCGAGGACGGTACTGAAACGGAAATCGAAAATAATATAATAAGCATTGAAAATGTTTCGTTTAATTATCAGGAAGACCAGCGCACCATTTTGAAAAACGTTTCTCTTGAAATCGGAGAGCATGAGAGCGTTGCCATAGTCGGACGAAGCGGATGCGGAAAAACAACGTTGGTAAATCTTATTTATCGTATGTATGATCCTGATAATGGAATTATCAAAATCGGCGGAAAAGATATACGCAGCATCAGTCCTATGTCTTACGGTAAAAAGTTGAGTGTCGTATTACAGGAACCATGCTTTTTCAACAATACGATCAGATATAATCTTCTTCTTGCGGACAGAAATGCGGACGATGCAAAGCTTTTTGCAGCGCTGAAAAAGGTTATGATGGACGGTTTTATCCGGCAGCAGCCAAACGGACTTGATACCATCATAGGCGAAAACGGAATAAAGCTTTCCGGAGGTCAAAGGCAAAGGCTTGCTCTGGCAAGGTGTTTTCTTCATGAGTGTGAAATAATCATTCTTGATGAAGCAACGTCTGCCATTGACAGTGAAAATGAAATGCAGCTTATGAGCGTTCTTAAAGAACTGAAAAAAGACAAGACAATCATTTTTATTTCACATAGATTTTCAACGATATGTAATGCCGATAAAATCTTTGTAATGGACGAAGGCCGTATAGTGGCTCAGGGCAGCCATAATGCTTTAAAAAACAACTGCGGTCTGTATGACAGTCTTTTCAGTAAACAATTCGGCGAGGTGTTAATTGATGCAAATACACAATGATTCTTCAATTACTTTCAAAGGGGAAACCTTAAACAAGACGGAGATTGATAAAGCCTGTAATAAGCTGATGCGGATGCTTGCGCGTATGAGTATAGAAAAGGACGAGGTTGTTGCAATAGCCTTGCCCAGATCTTATAATACAATAGTGGCAATGTATACGCTTTACAGACTGGGGATACCTTATCTTATACTGGATTTATCGCTTCCGGATGAAAGAATAGCGTATATGCTTGAAAACGCACAAGTCAGGCTCATAATAGCTGACAGTTCAGTTTCAAATGTATTTAAGGACAAAAACATTCTTAATATTGATTTGTCGGAAATTTCAGATGAGGTTATGAAGCCGCTAAAAAGTACCATTATGTATCTGGCGTTCACATCCGGAACGACAGGAATGCCTAAGGGCGTTGAGGTTAGGAGAAAAGGCTTCGACTGCTTTGCAAAGGCATTTATAGAAACAGGCGTTTATAAAAGACACGGAAAGATAATATGCTTTTCAAGCTTTACATTCGATATAATTTATAGTGAAACTTTGATACCTTTGTTTTTTGGAATGGACATAGTGCTTGTAACTTCCCAGGAGCTTAACAATATAAAAAAGAGATGTGAAATAATAAAAGAAAATCATATTGATTTTATTCAATGTACTCCGTCGGCTATTGCTATGATGAATATGTATGACAGCGGTATGAGCTTTCTGGATAATGTCGATACTTTGGTGCTGGGAGGAGAAGCTTGTCCTGAATCACTGCTTAATAAACTGGCATGCAAGAAAAATTTAAGGATTATGAATTTTTACGGTCCGACCGAAACAACTGTCTGGTCTACATACAGCGATCTGAGCAATAAAAAATCGGTTGATATAGGAAAGCCGCTTTCAAACACTGAAATCTATATTCTTGATGATTCGGGAAAAGCCGTTGCTGACGGAGAACACGGAGAAATATGTATAGGCGGAAAGTCGCTAGCTGCCGGATACAAAGGAAACAGGGAAGCGACAAAAAAAGCATTCGGTATCTATGAGGGCAAAAGAATTTACAGAACGGGAGATATAGGGCACATTGAGAACGGTTTGATTTATTGTCACGGACGGAAGGATTTCCAGATAAAAATTCTGGGACATCGTATTGAAACTGATGAAATCGACAGCAGGCTTATGCAGATTGATGGAATTAATAACTGCGTTACCGCCTCATATCCAACTGAAATCGGACAAGAGCTTATAAGCTTTTATCAGTCCGAGAAAATCATTGATGAAAGTGTTATAAAGAAAAATCTTTCGGATTTTCTTCCCGATTATATGATTCCGGCTGTGTATGTGCGAATGGACAAGCTGGCTTATACATCCAGCGGGAAAACCGACCGGAACAAAATGGTTTCGGACTATCTTGAGTCTTTAAAAACACAGAGTACCTGCGATGATAAGGACGATTCAGACGGGATTTTCGGAGAGATTGTAAGGATAATAGGTGAAAGGATATCTAATATTCCTGCGGATATTTCTCCTGATACACTTTTTTCCTCGATATCCATCAATTCGGTGGCGTATGTAAGTATGGTAGTTTATTTTGAGGAAAAATATGATTTTGAATTTGAGGATGAATATCTGAATACAGACGCATTTAAAAGCCTTGGTGAACTTGCGGCATATATCGGCAAAGCAGCAAATTGTTAAGATACCTTCAACAAATCACAGAGGAGGGGTTTGCAACACGTGAAAAAAGTAATTGAGCTTAATCTGTTCAATGATTTCTGGATAGACTGTCAGCAGAAAAACATTCTTTCTGTGCTGACGACGGCTAACAGGTCATACAAAACGGCTGCAGCTATGAACAATTATATTTACGGAGTCGGCGGAAGAAGCGGTTGGTATAAATCGGTCACGATAGATTATAAAAAGGATGAAAGAGATTTTATGTCTTTTGTTGAACGGAAGGAGTTTGATTTTCCGCCTGACTGTAATTATATTGAAGAACTGAAGAAGTGTATTGATTGCGGCAGACTTATAAGCATAAAAGTGGATCTGTTTTACTGGAATCCATTGAATATCCTGTATAATAAGGTTCATGTAAATCATTTTTCAATGTGTTTCGGATATGATGACGAGGAGCAATGTTTGTATTTTGATGATGAAGCACAGAATGGAGACGGTTTTCTGAAAGTTCCTTACGAAAGGGTAAGGAAGGCTCTTGTATTTAATGATGGGAAGCTTTTCGGAATAGAATCCGTGTGCCGGAGCGACATTCCTGAATTTAAATATTCACTTGGCGATATTATCGGAAACGCTGAAAAGTTAAGGGAGAATCTTTCCTCCGCATTGTATACGACGGCATGGGCTGATTTCGGAAGGAAAGAAGATATCAGTATGTCCCTTACCGATATGTCGAAATTATTTAACCGCCAGACAGCTAATGTGATTTTGTTCAAAGCTCTTATGGAAAAGGGGCTTATTTCAGAAGAAGCTTTTTTGAATTACAGCGTGAGATTTAACGAAATCAAAGTTTTATGGCAGAACCTTCATAATACTACATATAAAAACACGCTAAAGAAAAAGGGGATCAGTATTGAGAAAGCCGATGAAATAAGCGAAAAAGCTTTTGAAAAAGAACTGGAGCTGTGGACTGATTTTATTAATGAGTACGGGCAAATTCAAAACAACAAAAAGGTTGTTTCCTCAGAAAAATCACCGAAGTCGATAAAAGAATATTTTCCGGAGATAAGTGTACCTGTTAATACCAAAGAAACAGGTATAATGCCTGACAATATTTCTTTGCATTTAAACACCGAGGACAATTATACCGCTACTATACGGTTAAGTTATAACGGCGCAGCAGGAAAGCTTGTGGTGAGGGGAAAAGGCGGAAGCTTTAAAATAACATCCGATACATCAGCATTACAGGGTAATCAGGCTTGTGAATTTACTGTTAGGGACAACGAAATTTATCTCAAAACATTGATTCCCCTGCATGATGTAACCTTGCTGAGATATTTTACCCTTTTCTATTCATATGACACTGGAAATGCCATTACAGATTCTGAAGGAAATAATGTTGCAGCCATAAACGGAATCATCCTTGACGAGAGAATAAAAATGAGTTTGTTTATGAACAAGCCGTATATAAGTCAAGTTTTTCCTCTGGGAAGTGGCGGATTTCATAAAGCTGAGTACATGGATGTGAAAGAAAAACTTATCTGGAAAAAGAAAATTTTTGAAGATTATATGATTGATTTTCCGCAGGAGCTTTGTCCTACGGATGAGAATTACGGTGTATTTTTTAGATATTCGCTGGATTCTCAGACAGAAGAAACTGTTTATCTGCATATAGGTTACACAGATGAACAAAAAATCTGGTTCAATGACAATAAGCTTATTGAACTTTCTGAGAAAGATGAGCAGTTCTGCCTTTTTGAAAAACGGATTCCAATGAAGCTGAAAAGCGGACTCAATGAGATTGTTATATTCAATTGTTCAAAGCAAGGAAAAGCGGAACGGTTTATGCTGAGGTTGGGGTTAGAATACGATGGACTAAAAAAAACAAACCGTAAAATCGGAAATTTCCCGAAAGTAGTTTATGATAAATGAGGCGTGATGATGCTATATATATGCGTAAATAATGAATACTGTTCAGAGAAAATATATAAATATTTAAAGAGCTGTGAAGATAAGCAGATTATGATCGGATTGAGCGATTATGATTTTGAATCAAGGAAAAAATTATTTGAGCATATTTTCGGCAGCGCAATTATAGTCTGCGATAATTCTTTTGAAACCAGAGCGGATATTCTACGGAAATATAAGCCTGATAAAATTGTTTTGCAAAATGACGATTTTTGTTTTTCTTCGAATGAAAACAGAGAAAAGGCAGAAAGACTGTTTGAAGGCTGCAGTGTTACAATCATGGAAGAAAACAGTAAACTGAAAATCCAAGGAACAAACGGTTTCTATTTTCATAAAAGAAAATCTCTCAGGGAGCTTATTGCGCAAAAGGGATTTGTAAGGGTTATTGAAACAAGCAGCGGGTTGACTTCAATGCTGCTTCAAAGTCTTAAAGTAAAGGATAAGGGCGGGGAAACCAAAGCTTTTGACGCCTTCTGGATAAGTTCCTTATGCGATTCTTTACTTCGTGGAAAAGCCGATCATGAAATCGTTGATACCACAGACCGTCTTAATTCAATTTCATGGACTCAGGAAATATCCGACCTTCCTATAATGTTTGACTTGGACAGCGGAGGAAAAAAGGAGCAATTTTGGCACTCTCTTATTGCACTTTACAACAGGGGAGTTTCTGCTGTTGTTATTGAGGACAAAGTCGGAGAAAAGATTAATTCTCTTGCTGTGAACTGTTGCTTGCAGGAGCAGGATACGGTTGAGAACTTTTCAGAAAAAATAAGATGCGGTAGAAATCTTATCCGTGACGATGACTTTATGATTATTGCGCGTATTGAGAGTCTTGTTCTTGGAAAGGGAGTTGATGATGGAATACATCGTGCGGAGAAATACATCAAGGCGAATGCGGACGCAATACTTATTCATTACAACAAGTGCGATACAAACCTTATCAAGAAATTCTGCGAGGAATACAAGAAAATCCCTAATCCGAAGCCGCTTGCGGTTGTTCCTACAGCGTATTCTTATGTTGATGAGCAGCAGCTTAAATCCTGGGGTGTAAATATTGTAATTTATGCAAATCACATAACAAGAAGCATTGTACCCAGAGTGCTTGATACAGGGTCGAAAATTCTTAAAAACGGACGAGCCCTTGAAGCGAGCATAAATTGTATATCGGTCAGCGAAACATTGAACCTTATAAATGACTGCCTGGATTATTCGTCCTTATAAAGTAAGCTCGGAAATCTGAAAATTAAAGACATCAAGCCCATTCGCGTTCAGAACTTCCATAAAGAAATACCGAACCGCGACATATCAGACCCCAACAAGAAAAATTCCATTTTATCCATTATTAGTTCCGGATAAAAACAACACTTCTCTGTTTACCGGCATACTGCTCTCAGCTTCGGTAGATTCCGTTATGTCGAACTCAAGCATGTATTCGGTTAAAAGCTTGGAATAATAGAGAGTAAAATGACTTAGACACAAAAGGAACTATAACAAAGCAACCCCAAGCGACCGCGAAAAATCCCGCTCTCTTTTTCTTTGAGCGGGATTTTTTCCTTCAATTAGGGGGTTGTTTTGTTATAGTCTCTTAGTTTTTGAAAGATAGAATTTTTACTTATTTCCACCTGCCATGTTCGCTACCTCGGCGGCAAAGTCATCCTGTTTCTTTTCTATACCCTCGCCCTTTTCAAACCTGATATATTCCTTAACCTTAACGGAACCGCCAAGCTCTTTAGCGACGCTGTCGATATATTTCTGAACGGTCATCTCGCTGTCCTTGACGTAAGCCTGTTCAAGCAGGCAGTTGTCGGAATAGAACTTTACAATCTTGCCGTCCACAATCTTTTCGCGCACCTGCTCGGGCTTGGAAGCCATTTTCGGGTCTTCCGCCATCTGGGACATCATAATCTTCTTTTCCTCTTCGATAACGTCAGCGGGAACATCTGCCCTCGACAGGAAACGCGCGTTCATGGCGGCAACCTGCAAAGCAACGTTTTTTCCGCATTCGAGAAGCTTATCGTTACCGGAGTCAATATCCGATTCAAGATTTACAAGCACGCCGATTGTTCCTCCGCCGTGCACGTAAGGAACGACAATGCCTTCCATTCTCTTAAAGCGGCGAACCTTCATATTTTCACGGATTTTGAGGAACAGCTCCTGCAAAGCTTCTTCGACGGTAATGCTACCATCCTCGATTACGGCGGCGTTGAGAGCCTCCAGATTTGCGGGGTTTGTTTTAATAACTGTTTTTGTGACATTACTTACAAAGCTCCTGAATTCGTCGTTCTGAGCGACAAAGTCGGTTTCTGAATTAACCTCGGCAACGGCTCCCACGCCGTTTTTCACAATTGCCGAGACAAGACCCTCGGCGGCGATTCTGCCCGCTTTGCTTGCCTGCGTCGCCAGTCCTTTTTCGCGGAGAATAACAATTGCCTTATCCATATCCCCGTCAGCCTCGACAAGGGCTTTTTTACAGTCCATCATACCAACGCCGGTTCTCTCCCTGAGAGCGGCGACATCCTTTGCTGAAATAGCAGCCATTTGAATTTCCTCCTAACAGAATAATTATATCAATACTATGAGAAATTGCGGATAAGGAATAAAAACCTTATCCCCTCATCCGTTCTTCCTCACTGTTAAATCCTCAATCCTTTAATTACTGAGCGATTTCTTCAGCTGCGGGAACTGCGGTTTCCGCAGCTTCCAAAGCTTCCTGGGATTCACCCTGCCTGCCTTCGATAATTGCATCCGCCATTGCGCCCGCAATAAGCTTTACAGCTCTTATGGCGTCGTCATTGCCGGGGATTATATAGTCAACGTCGTCCGGGTCGCAGTTAGTATCGACAATCGCAACAATCGGGATACCGAGCTTTTTAGCTTCGGCAACTGCGATTTTTTCTTTGCGCGGGTCAACGATAAAAAGCGCGCCGGGGAGCTTCTTCATATCCTTAATTCCGCCGAGGTATTTTTCAAGCTTCTCGATTTCAAGCTGGAGCTTGATTACTTCTTTTTTGGGGAGCAGGTTGAATGTGCCGTCCTGTTCCATCTGATGGAGCTGTTCAAGTCTCTTTATTCGTCTTTGAATGGTCTTGAAGTTGGTCATCATGCCGCCGAGCCATCTAGCGTTCACGAAATGAACTCCGGCGCGCAGGGCTTCTTCCTTAACGGAATCGCCAGCCTGCTTTTTAGTTCCGACAAAAAGCACGGTGTCGCCGTTTTCCGAAACCGACTTAACGAAAGCATAGGCTTCGTCAAGCTTCTTGACGGTTTTCTGAAGGTCGATGATATAAATACCGTTTCTTTCCGTGAAAATGTAAGGTGCCATTTTAGGGTTCCATCTTCTTGTCTGGTGGCCGAAGTGCACTCCGGCTTCAAGAAGGTGCTTCATTGATACTACGCCCATTGTTTTTCCTCCTGATTTGGTTTTAGTGTTGATACGGGAAAAATCCCATTCTTCCTCCACACCGCCTTTTTTAGCCGAAAAACTCATGAAAAAACATATCATAAGCACCAAACGGTTAAGCGGATGTGTGCGAATTTGCAAATATGCGAAATTGCCTTAATATTATACCACAATTTGTTTAATTTTACAAGTACCGGAATTACGTTATTTTCAACAATTTTTTATTATACTCAGTATGTTTTATATGTGCTTTTGCCGGTTCCACCTCTTCCGATGAAATCAGCAGAACATCCTCACCGATGACCTCAATATCCTTGCACCGGATAATCAAATCTTCTTCACGCCCCAGTAATCCGAAAAACCTGCTTCTCCCGTATATAATTATAGCCTTAACCGAAGCGTCGTCAGTATCAAATTCCAGGTCGTCCGCATAACCCAGACGTTCACCCGTCCTTATATTTATAATTTCTTTCTGTCTCATTTCTGATAAAGTGCATTTCATTTCGCAGTTATCCTTTCCGCTGTTAGTAGTCAGAAAATAGCAGCTGGTAGTTAGTTTTTGCCGATGGACTGTGGGTTTATAATAAGATTATGCTTGTATTGCCCTTGTTGTTTTATACTATTCAGTATTCGGCTTGTACTATGAATATTTAAAAACGTACAGGGCAATTATACAAAATGTGTAATTGCCCTGTACGCATTAATAAGGATAACTCAATATAATGCCTGTTATTCCAGATTCAGCTTTTTTGTGAAAATATAGTTTGCCAGAATGTATAAAGCGATGGGTACTAACAGGAATAAAATCATATAGCCGTTAAATATTGAAGAGAGTTCCGATAATACCGCTTTATCATCTGTTGCGGTGTAGACCGAATTGGTAATTAAATTTGAATTAAAAGCGCCAATGGATATAAATATGAATCCTAGAATCTGATTAACACAATTTACCCCGAAATAAGTCAGAATCGAAAAACCAAGTTTGTTTTTATTTGAGAGGTTTCCGATTGAAAAGCTGAAATAAACCTGAGAAAGGAATGTAAACGGCGCCAAAACAGCATATATTAAACCAATCCTTATCAACGGAATAATTCCCGGTCCCGCTTCAGCTATCATCTCGCTTTTTATATAACTGCTCTGTTCTATAAGCTCAAACAGCCATAGATATTCGCCGCTGAAAATACCGAATGCAAAACCCAGGATAATTATAGTCGCAATGGTGAAAATATATGCCGTAATAAGCTTTGAAAGGATTAATTGCCATGTCGGCATCGGGAGGGTATGCGTTAAATATCCCTCATCCCTCATAAGATTTTTATAAAATCTGGTTACAGCAAGTATAAAAACCATAAAAATGCTTGCTATGACTAGTATGGTAAATATTGAACCTATAACCGAAGACATTACTTTTCCGACTCTGCCCAGATTATCAGAAAAAGAATCTAGTATGCGGAAAAATATACTGGATATGATTATGCCTGCGTAAACGACACAGAATGACTTGTATTGTGCCAAAATATCATATTTTATAGCTTTTCCTAACATGCGAACACCTCCCTGAACAGCGCGTCTACGGATTTATTATTCTTTTCCCTGATTTCATCGACTGTGGAGTGCAGAACCATGTTTCCTTCCTTAATGAAAATAACGTCGTCAAGAACCGGTTCAATATCTGAAATCAGATGCGTTGAAATAATAACGCTTGCATCCTCGCTGTAATTATTAAGAATTGTTTTAAGGATATAGTCCCTTGCCGCAGGGTCTACTCCTCCTATAGGCTCGTCAAGCAGATACAGCTTAGCCTCGCGGCTCATAACCAGTACAAGCTGTACCTTTTCACGGGTGCCCTTTGACATCGTTTTTAGCCTGTCGTCTGCGTTTATATTCAGCTTCTTAAGCATTTCATATGCCGTATCGGCTTTAAAATCCCTGTAAAAATCACTGAACATATTAATTATATCCTTAGCCCTCATCCAGTCGTTCAGATAGGTTCTTTCCGGCAAATAGGATACGATTTTCTTTGTGTTAACCCCTATTTTTTCATCGCATATTAAAGCGTCCCCCTCATCCGGAGTAAGTATACCGCTCATCAGCTTAATTAGAGTGGTTTTCCCGCTTCCGTTCGGACCCAGCAGACCGATTATTTTACCGCCTTCAATTTCCAGGTTAATATTTTTCAAAGCGGTTATATGACCATATCTCTTTGTCAAATTCCTGCATACCGCTATGCTCATGTTCATAGCCTCCCTTTTCGTAAATAATGTCCGTTTCAGGACAAAGCCGCTGTTTTTTTATTTTACCCGCCAATAAATTTGCGCAGTTCCTCAAGCGCCCCCCTGTTGTCGTACCCCAGCATCTCCATTCTGCTTAAATAAGCTTTTGCCCGCTCAACCGCAAGCGATGTTTTCAGACCTTCGATTGAGTTTTGATTTTCTGTGATAAACCGCCCCGCCGTTCTCTGCGAATAAAGCAATCCGTCGCGTTCAAGCTCGGCTAATGCTTTCTGCATGGTGTTCGGATTAACTTCCGCTTCGGATGCAAGCTCCCTTACCGGCAGGAGCTTATCCCCGGCGCGGTATTCGCCTATTGCTATCCTTAGCTTAACCTGCTCGATAATTTGCTGATAAATAGGTGTGCTGTCGTCAAAAACCCATGGCATAAAAACTTCTCCTTTCGTATTATTGTATTAATACCATAATACAATAATACACCACTATTAATCATTTGTCAAGGGAAATAATAAAATTATAAGTAAACAATAATCAAATTATATGATAATATAAAATGAACGATAGTTTACAAATTCATATTTAATACTATGAATTAATATTAATAATATAATGTTTTATAAATGATTATTATGCGTCTGCAATTTAATAATATTTTTTTACAGTAATAAGAACCTGTTCCCATAGGCGTAAACATATGTCATTTCGGCAAATTTTGC
>DBCY01000098.1:28330-29525 GCA_002293295.1 Ruminococcus sp. UBA946
CTATGGGAACAGGTTCTAAATATTTTTATTGCTTTTTCATGAAACTTGTATGCTGTTATGTAATATAATATAGTAGTAATACTAATCCGCGTCAAAATTATTGAAAAACATTTCAAAAAAATATTTTGCCGGGATTGACAATGAAGACAGGATGCCGCCTGTCTGAGAGGAAGACGACGCAAAGCGGAAAAAAGACGGAAATATGCAATCATATTAATTGCGGTGCAGTATAAGCTTAAATTACTTAATTTCATATTAAGACAGGAGGTATTTAGTATGGAGTATATAAGCACAAACGAGTTTATAAAACAAATAACCGAAGGCAAGTATCCGTGTGTTGTTTTAGAAAACGACGATGAGGAAATTGAGTTTGAAAAAATAACTGAAAATTTCAAGGAAATAACTTCGCAGGAAAATCATTATGATTATTTATTTGCCAAACAGCAGGGAGGATGAATAATTGAAACGTAAAATCGACAATTATAAAAAGTATTTTAATGATAGTCCCCAGAACGTGGAAAGATTAAGAAAACTTACAGATTCTCTGAAAGAGCAGTCGTACATCTTTTATAATAATAACATAGGTGATTATAAAATATCTGATTTGATATCGCCGCCGAATGAAATGCTAATCCATGAAGTTGTCATAAACGCAATGATAGATATACTGAGAATCGCCGATTTTCATCCAGTACAGAATCCCACACGTTATAAATATGCAGCTTATGTAAGTTATTGGTGGCTGCGTATGAAACCTTTATATCCGCTGGTACATACAGAAAAAGATGCTGGACTTACCGCGGAGGAAACTATAAAAACGGTTCCCTATACTATTATGACAAGCGTTAATGAAATTTTTGTGACGGACTTTATTAGAGCGACTGTAGGAAGGCAGAAAGAATATAAGCCCTGTATACATTATAAAAAAATTACCGACAATGTAAATGATTTCTTAGGTTCGTTTATATATTTTTTACAATACAGGGATTTTACTGCAAAACAACTGGAGTTAGTATTAAAAGCAGTCAATATATGCCCTATTGCGCATATACTTGATATTCATCCGGACAGCTGTTAATAGTTCGTAAAAGGAAAAACGCCCGTTACTTTAACGGGTGTTTTTTTGTGTAATTATTTTGCTTAAATAAATATATGTTAAACATTATTAATTCTTACTAGGGCGTGTTCGATAATT
>DBCY01000098.1:29621-32609 GCA_002293295.1 Ruminococcus sp. UBA946
ATATTGATGATTTTCGAACACGCCCTAAAATTCAATCGTATTGATGACCTTTAAATCAGTAATCCGGGCTGATACAATCCTCTTGTTTCCGATAACATAAATTACATCGCCCTGAACCAAAGCCCTGATAAAACGAAAGCTGTCGTCAATATCGTTATATTCTATTACACCCTTAAGATTAAACCCGGACGTATCATCATAACTGAAAATATAGTATTGATTAAGGGTGCCGAATTCATTATCACTGTAAACAGGCGCTCCGATTAATGATTTTTCCGAATCAATAAACAGTGTGCGTCTGGATGTGAACGCATTTGACTTAATATCATTCAGGTTTTCCGCAAACGGTATGTCATTAATAAGCAATCCGTTCCCGGCGTCATACATACTAAGCCTGAATCCGTTTGCATTTCCGTTTTCCGCGGAATTGACGCTAATACCTATAAGCTTATCGTCCGAATAACCATGAAGATATGATGAATGACCGGAAAGGGCTCTTGCCTCGACGGGCGGACTTGCGGATAAATCTATAACAGTCAGAGGTTCGTTGCTCTCATATGAAAAAAGAGACGCATAAGCCTTTTCAAATCTGACATAATCTGCTTTTTTACCGGGGAGAAGCTGCCCCGCGCTTTGTATAACCGTTAAACTTTCGTCAAGCACATATAAAGAGGTCGAGACCGAACCGTCCGGACCGGTTGTCCCAGAGGCAATACGCAGCATTCCGTCATAAACGTTCATGCTTGTATTGTTCAGTATAATACCTTCAACGGCAGCCCCGGCTTTATATACAAGAGTATTGTCCCTGTCAAGAGAAAAACTTGAAATAACACTGTAGTCCTGACTGTCTCCGAAACTCCCGGCTATATATACGGTATCGGCGCCGGAACAGATATATTCGCCAGAACCCAGTACCGCCTTAACGGAAACGTCACCGGCAGGATTTTTTATACCGATTGCTGAAACAACGGTATAATCCGTACTGCCCGCATGATTCGGAACAATAATATCACCGGCGGCAATATAGTGCTTTTCACCGTTGATGTAATAAGCCGGAACAAACGATTCCAAATCCGAATCGTCAGGGTCTCCTGAAGTTTTTGTACCCAATGGTATGGTACGGTAATCCGAATAATCAGAAACGGTGTATAAAACACCGTCAATTATTTCGGAGGATATTAATCCTCCGTTTTGTTTATAAGATGCAGTTTTCTGAGGGGTGGTCTTATCGCTGATATCATAGAATTCCACAATAACATCGGAAAGCTTCAATGCAGTTTTTCCGGGGTATGCAGCCCCCGGCTTAAAAACCGGTTTATCCCCGTTATTGCCGTTCGCGTTTAAGCCCTGCGTACTCATGCCGGAATTATCGGTACCACTTTCTGAATTGTAGGTGTTTGAAGTCTCTGCTGGAACAGAAGATTCAATTGCAGTGTTTTCAGAACCGTTATTGCCGGGGGCGAATATCTGTACTTCGTCCGTATCCCTTGATATCAGTATCAGTACGTCGTCCTCGACATAAATTTCGACGGGCGGGTTTAGGCTATGTTCTATTTCGGCGATTATTTCCATGGTTTCCATTTTAATTACATAAAGCATACCGTCTGATATGCAGTATAAATTAACGCCGTCCGTTTTAACGGAATCAGCTTTGGAAACCCTTTCGTCTTCAAATCCGGAGTATTCACCCTCGGAAAGTTCCGAAAGCGGCATGCCGCCGGTTTCGATCTGTTCGATTATTGATTTTATAACATCGTTTCCTCCCGAAGGAATTTCGGTATAATCCGGTTCCTTGTCAGTGTTCGTGTTTTCAGTACCGCCGGTATTATCGAGAGAAATTTCAGTGTAGATATTTTTCAGGTCCCCGTATGATTCGGGTGTAATTGCCTCATAAACCGTTCTGGGGTCTAATTCCACCTCATCGGGATTAGTTTTGTTATATGCCAGCATACCCAGCGCAAAAACCGCGCAGGCAGCTGCTGTCGAAGCAGTCCTCATTATAATTTTATGACGTTGTGCAGCGATTGACGGCGTTGATTTTATATTTTTATATTCAACTGCCATTTTGGACTGTCCGCTTTTTGCTTTAATCATTAAAGCTATGTTCTGCGGCAGAAGTTCGGCGGGAACCTCAACCTTATCAAACATATCCGCCAGCTTATCATCGAATTTCATTTAATTCCGACCTCCTTTCCGCTAACGTTCCATAAGCATCTGCCTGAGCTTGATTTTAGCCCTTGCCACCTTTGAGCGGACGGTGTTTGCAGAACTTCCCGTCAGCCTGGCAATCTCTTCGCTCTTATAGCCCGAAACAATGCTTAACGATAATACAAGCCTTTCTTCCTCGTTAAGACGCCTGAACTCTTCCATTAATTCCAATCCGTTATAATTTATTTCTCCGGATTTCTCCTGTTCTACACTGTCGAGAATATCAAGCTCGCTTTGGAAATTGTTTTTCTTTATATAATCCTTCTGCTTTTTCTTTATGTTCACAGTAAGGATTTTAATTATCCAAGCTTTGAACGCTTTTTCATCCCTTAATTTTTTTATGGAAGTGTAGGCTTCTAAAACGGTGTCACTAACCACATCGGAAGCATCATGCTGATTTTTAAGGTTTGCTACTGCTATGCGGTATAAATCTTTATATACTAAGGAGTACAGCTCGGCGAAAGCGTCCGCGTCTCCTTCCATTGCTTTTTTTACGCAAATGGAAAAATCAGTATTCATTATTTTAACATCACCTCGTTCTGTACTGTGAAGTTACAGATTGATAATGACATTATACCACATTTCTGCTCACCTTAAAAGACCTGTCATATAATAAGTGTAAAAAAAAAGGCGTTTTGTTGCATTCCAAAGTAAAATTTGGATATACTCACAAATCCCCTGTTAAAAATTATACATTATTCACATAGCATTTTATACTGATAATATAAAATAAATATACATAATGTAAAATACATAAATATAATATTATTTGTATAATTA
>DBCY01000132.1 GCA_002293295.1 Ruminococcus sp. UBA946
ACTAAAACTTTTTGACGGAAAAAAACAGATAATTTTACAAATGGTTCAATTAACACAGAATATACTTTACGTAATTTCCTGTAAATGGCTACGACCACATACCTTATGACACCGACGACTAAATTTCCAACGGATACTATATATAAAATAAATCCGATTACGGAGCCGAAGAAATAAAAGAATCTGACCTGACCCCTTCCCATAACGACAGAATATGTAAAAACAGCAAACCCGTAGCAAAGCCAGAAAAGTATATCAAGCAGGCATACCGGTTTTGCTTTTTTTGCCGGAGGGAATATTATCCTGAAAACCCTGAAACAGTCAAACAAAACGCCCAGAGCCGCGCCCAGAAGGATTGATAAGAAAAACAGTTCCATTTGTTCGGATACAGAAAAGAACGTTTCCAGTTTCAATTTTATAACCGTCCTTTCAAAAAGTACAAAATAAACATCACCTGAAAAGTTTCCCCAGGAAGCCCAAAGGCGAATGCTTATCCTTATCGCCGTAAACTATAGACCAGATATCGCCTTCTATGTTCATTTCACCGCTGCTTACCGACATATCGTTTACATGCAGGTCCTTGCCCTTTACAGTCAGCTCGCCAAGCTGCGTGTATAAAAGGATAGTATTTTCGTCAAAAAAATCGACGTCCGTTACTCCCGATAATGACATTTTTTTTCTGTTTTCAAGAATTATATTATGTATTGGTACCGTGTTTTTGTTATCATTCATTTTATAGCCATCCTTTCCGGGGCAGTATAATTTCAGGGTTCGGTAATATAATACGTACCGAACAATTACACATATTGTATATTTGTTCCTTGAAACAGACTTGTCTGTTCCAAGGACTTAAATAATTGAAGCAGACATTAATATAATTTTATGCGTTAAATTCCGTAAATATGTAAAAATGAAACCTCAATGCATATCCTCCCGAACCTGACACATATATTGTAACATAACAAAGTTGTCGCAAAAGGATAAAACTGAAAAGGGAAAATAATTCTTCAAAGGGTAAACCTTTTTTCCGGAGAGGAATGGTAATAAAATGAAAAATAAAAGATACAAAAAAAATTCAAAGCTTCGGACAATAGCCGTTGCCGGCACTTTTATAATTCTGTCGCCTTTTATGGTAATGGCTTTAATATCCTCGGCGCCGTCAGCTGACACAGCTATAATATTTGCCGCCAATTCTTCCGCAAGGCTTACGGTAGGGGATGTTTTTAAAATAAACGGCGAAATCGCTGAAAGCAGTGATAAAATCCGGACGGATGACGCTGCTGCTGAATTACGTCAGGCGGGCGCCGATATTGATGAAAAAGCTTATGCCTACCTTTCATTTGACGACAGCTCCATGCTTTCGTTCGGCGCCCTTGATATACCTTCCAGTGAAAATGAAGAATTATATGTAGAGGACGAAGACATTGACGAAGGACCCAAGCCGTATCCGGAGGAAATCGAAAGCCGCGACGGTATAATAAAATCAATACAATACGGTACTTTCGGCGGGGAAGAATACGTAAACCTTGACAGATCAGGGCAGGTACGCAATGTAACAAGCCTTTCGAATGAAATACTGGCTGAGGAAAGCCGCAGGGAATTAAGCTTTACAGCAGAGAGAAACGGCGAACCGCAGATTCTGATTATGCATACCCATACAACGGAAAGCTATGAACCGTATGAACGAGATTTTTACGATAAATCTTTTTCTTCAAGGACTACCGATGAACGCATGAATATGGTTGCTGTTGGCAATACTATAAAGGAAGAGCTGGAAAAAGCGGGAATTGCCGTTATACATGATACGACGATGCATGACTACCCGTCCTACAACGGTTCATATGACCGCAGCAGGGAGACAGTACAGAAAATCCTTGACGACTACCCGTCTATAAAAATAGTGCTGGATATCCACAGGGACGCCATAGAACGCCCCGACGGAAGCAGGGTGGCGCCCGTTACCGAAATAAACGGGAAAAATGCGGCTCAGGTTATGTTAATAAGCGGCTGTGACGACGGCACAATGGATATGCCCGATTATCTCCAGAATTTCCGTTTCGCGTCTAAGCTTCAGGCGCAGCTGGAGTCTGATTATCCTACCCTGACGCGACCGCTGCTGTTTGATTACCGTAAATACAATCAGGATTTAACTACAGGTTCGGTTCTTGTCGAAGTGGGGGGGCATGCTAACAGTATTGACCAGGCGCTTTACAGCGGAGAATTAATCGGCAAATCGCTTGTGGATTTACTTACATAAAAAGGATAAATTATTTTGTCTTAGGATAGAATATCCGGAAAGGAATAAAAAATGGCTGTTTTCAATAAAATCACAATTACGGACGAGGAAAGACGCCGCCGCCGGATTATAAATTCAACAGCCGCCGTTTTACTTACGGCGGCATTTACAGCCGGGTTTTTAACCGTTTATATAAGGTCATATAATATCATGCATAAAGAGCCTATGGTTTTGCTTGAAGTTGACGAAACTCAGGACGGCTATTCGGTTGTGGTATTTAACCGAAGATTTGATATAAAAAATAGGATGTATCCGTGATTTTACGAATACATCCTAATTTGCTCAGAGAATAATGTTTCCCAAAGGAAACTAATATGTAAAATAAAAAATAAAAGGCTTAGTCAGATTATTTCATAAAACGACGCACCGTTGTCATATGAAATGAATATAAGTCCGTCGTTTGAGTTATAAATCCGGTGTTCATATTCAAAATCCGTCTCGGATTTATAATAATTCTCAAACCATATCCTTCCTTGTTTGACAGGCAGTTTTTGATTACGATTATGAAAAGGCTTGCCGCCGGTCTTTTTTCCCGATAAAATCAGGAAATCCTCGCCGTCAAGCTTTTTGGCGGTAGCCGTTCCCGCTTTTATTCCGTCGATTTTTTCAACCCTGCATTTACAGTTGGGATGAAGCGGCGGCAAAACATCCCATTCGCTGCGTTCTTTTCGTATTTCACCGTTTCTGGCTGAGCATTCCCCGCAGGTTCCCGTCTCTGAAACATCGCCTTTCCATATGTGCCATTCACCTCCGCCTTTTTTCACATCGGGTTTTACGGAAGTGAACATCATAAGCTCTATTA
>DBCY01000153.1 GCA_002293295.1 Ruminococcus sp. UBA946
TTAACCGGGGATTTATTTAATTATAATTATTTATAAAATTATACTTTAATCAACAGTAACAGTCCAGCCCTGCTTATCTTCGATTTCCCCCCACTGTATGCCTGTAAGGGTATCGTATAATTTCTGAGAGACCGCGCCGATTTTGCCGTCGTTTATATTAAAAGTCCTGTCGCCGTATTTCAGCTGCCCGATTGGGGAAATAACGGCGGCGGTACCCGTGCCGAAAGCTTCGGTCAGCTTACCGTTTTCAGAAGCCGAAATAATCTCATCGATTGAAAGGGGGCGTTCGTTCACGGTATATCCGAGGGAACGCAGAAGCTCTATGCAGGACATCCTTGTTATTCCGCTCAGAATTGAACCTCGCAGGGACGGTGTTACAACCTCGTCGCCGATTATGAAGAAAACATTCATAGCCCCTACTTCTTCGATATATTTCCTTTCGATACCGTCAAGCCAGAGAACCTGGACAAAGCCTTCCTTCCCGGCTTCCTCCTGGGCTTTCAGGGAAATCGCATAATTCGCCCCCGCCTTTGTATAGCCGGTTCCGCCCGCAACGGCGCGCACGTATTTTTGTTCTACATAAATTTTTATAGGATTAATCCCGTCGGGATAATAAGCTCCGACAGGAGAAAGGATAATGCAGAATATAAGCTGCTTTGCGGGATGCACGCCTACGAACGGGTCAACCGCAAAGATAAAGGGACGAATGTAAAGCGAAGTCCCTTCGGCTGTGGGAATCCAGTCCTCGTCAAGCTTAACAAGGGCTTTTACGGCTTCCAGAGCCAGCTCCTCGTCAATTTCCGGTATGCAGAGGCGTTCGTTTGACACGTTCAGCCTTTCCATGTTCTTTTCGGGACGGAACAGCTGGATTTTTCCGCTTTTAGTCCTGTATGCCTTTAAACCCTCAAAAACCTCCTGCCCGTAATGCAGGCACAATGAAGCCGGGTCCATCGGTATGGGTCCGTAAGGTACTATTCTTGGGTCATGCCAGCCCTGACCCTCGTCATAATTCATTAAAAACATATGGTCCGTAAATATTTTCCCGAACCCCAGCGCATTCTGGTCGGCAGGCTTTGTTTTCGGTTCGGCGGTTTTAGTTATTTTTATATCTGCCATATTATAACAACCTTTCATTACTATTATAGTTAATTATATCAGATTTTATTAAATCTGGCAATTACGAATTATACAAAAATACATATTGTATTTAAAATTGTTTTGTGTTATAATGATAAAGCTGTATGTTTTAATTTATACAGTGAACATATGCCCCTATAGTTAAATGGATATAATAAACCCCTCCTAAGGGTTAGTTACAGGTTCGATTCCTGTTAGGGGTGCCAAATCCCTGGATTTGTCATAAACAATTGAATTAAGTTAGCGGCAGTCAGATTTTATATTATCTGACTGCCGGTTTAATTTACAGATATAGAAAGACAGGAATAAAATCCTTGATTTTATCCTTGTCTTATGTTATAATGAACGAAGAATTTGGGAATAAGTATTTGAACTTTTTTATCGGATAGGAGAAATTAAAATGAAAAAAACAAACTGGGGTATAATGGCGACAGGCAAGATAACCGAAAGCTTCGCTAACGCCCTGAATGCCGTACCGGACGCCTGCCTTTGCGCCGCCGCTTCAAGAAGCATTGAAAAGGCTTCGGCTTTCGCTGAAAAATTCGGGGCTGTAAAAGCATACGGCTCCTACGAAGAGCTGGCAAGAGACGGCAATGTTGATATTATTTACATAGCCACCCCTATGAGCTGCCATTATGAAAATGTAAAGCTGTGTTTTGAGTACGGAAAGAATGTCCTGTGCGAGAAAACGCTGACCTTAAACGGCAGTCAGCTTGAAGAACTTATCGGCATAGCCCGTGAAAAGGGTCTGTTTTTCATGGAGGCTATGTGGATGAAATGCCTCCCGCATTTCAAAAAAGCGCTTGAGTGGTACAGGGAAGGCAGAATCGGAAGTATAAAAGCAATTAAGGCGGATTTTTCCAACGCATGCGATTATGATGAAAACGACCGCCTTTTCAGAAACGACCTCGGCGGCGGAGCCCTCCTTGATTTATGCGTATACCCGCTGAGCCTGGTCACAAGCTTTTTAGGGTTTGATTACAAAAATATAATGTCCGCCGTTCATATAGGAGGGGAAAATGTCGATATGAACGAAGCAATCATAATGCAGTATGAAGACGCATTCGCCAGTATCTTCACGGGATTCTGCGCCGAAAACGAAAACCGCGCCGTTATTATCGGAGAAAAGGGCAGAATTTCGACAAACCCGTGGTTTTTCTGCACCGATACCGTCCGTCTTTATGACAAATCCGGCGCGCTTGTTGAGGAAAGCATAACCCCGCATATTAAAAACGGGTACGAATATGAAATCATTGAAGCTCAGAAGTGCCTTAACGAAGGCTTGAAAGAAAGCCCGGTTATTCCGCTGCCCGATACGCTGAAAATACTAAGGATTATGGACGGTCTGAGGAATGACTGGAAGTTCAGGTTCGACGGGGAATAAGCTTTTCATTTTACCTTAATAAATTCTATTGCCGTATTTAAACCGTTTTATGGTTTTAATATTATACTATCCCGGAATTTATATATTTCTCATCATACATAACTTTAGCGTTGTTTTCCTTTACAAGCCTGCACTCTACCTGATTTCCCGTCCTCTTGTCAACCTTATTCACGAAAATTTTATTGCGCCTGTAATAAGTATCGCCTACAAGCGCGAAACAGGCATCCTTTTCAATAACATGGTATTTATAATCCAGGGGTTTATCCGCCCTCAATTCCCCGCAGAGGTGGGTACCGTTCGTATAGGCGACAAGCTGGAAGGTTATGTCCGTGTTATTTTGGAACCTGTAATCAAGGTAATTGTACATTATTGAAGTTCCGCACCCGAACGGAATCTGCCTCCCGAAATCGGGGAATAAATCCATCCCGTCATGATGGTGGTGCTCGCATATGTCAAGCGGGCTGTGAAGAATCATCCAGTGTATAAGGTTTGTAAACTGGCACATTCCCCCGCCGGTTCCCTTTGACGGCTTCCCTGCCGCGATTGTCATGCCTTCCCTGTACCCCTTCGCTTTTGAGCAGCTTCCAACCAGCTTCCAGAATGAAAATGTTTCGCCCGGCTTTATTATTATCCCGCTTACTTTAGGGGCTGCAAGCGATAAATTAACCGATTTGTTTTCCTGAAGCTCCATATCGACGTCCCCGAGCCGCCGCCTTATCAATGAGTTATGGGTGTATACCAGGTTTTCAAGGCGTACGCCGGATTTTTCCTTTGCATATTTTTCAAACGACAGCAAATTCTTTAAATGCCTTTTGAAAATTTCCTTATACATCGAAATTTTATATGTAAACGGGCTTATTTCACAGAATAATTTCCTGCTCATAGCAGATACCGTTCCTTTCTGTTTTTCCGCCTTCCGGCTGCAATTGCGAATATTTCCCCGCGCCTTACCGGGAACAATTACACAAAATGTGTAATTGTTCAGTATGCATTAATTATACATTACACAACGAACTATATCAATAAGGGATGTGAAACTTTAATCCAATTGTAATTTATTGAAATTGCATTGTAATATTTTACATAAAAACTACTTGAAAAATCCGGCTGATATGGTATAATATTAATAAGGAACTTGTTTTAAGGGGGATATAGGATTTTTATGACAACGCCTGAAATCATATCAATCGGCGAGATGCTTGTGGATTTTACCGAGCATATTTCCGGGAACGGAGATATTATGTTTAAGCAGAATGCCGGGGGAGCCCCCGCGAACGTCGCCGTAATGGCTTCAAAACTCGGAGTCCCGTCGGGATTTATCGGCAAGCTCGGGAAGGATATGTTCGGGGCATATCTTAAAAATACCCTTAAAAACGAAAAAGTCAATACGGACGGACTGGTTCTTGATAAAAACTTTGCGACGTCGCTTGCCTTTGTTCGCAATAACGAAGAAAACGAACGGGAATTCGTGTTCTACAGAAAAAACGGAGCCGATATAAACCTGAATTATGACGAGATTAAACTGAAACTGATTGACGGCTGCAAGCTGGTTCATTTCGGCGCCCTGCTCCTTACCTCCGAGCCTTCAAAATCGGCTGTGGTAAAAGCAGTCGAATACGCAAGGCAGAACGGTAAAATTATTTCCTATGACCCTAACTGGCGGGAGCATTTATGGGAATCAAAGGACGAAGCCGTTTCGGCAATGAGAAGCGTCCTTGAATATGTGGATATTATTAAGCTTTCGGAGCAGGAGCTGCAGATTATTACCGACAGCGATAATCTTATACCGGCAATCGCAAAGCTTTTGAATACGGGAATAAAAATTATATGCGTCACACAGGGCGCAAAGGGGTGTATTATAGCTACAAAACAGGGGATTGAAAGGTTCCCGACATATAAGGCTGATATTGTAAGCACTTTGGGCGCCGGGGACAGCTTTTTCGGAGCGTTTCTGTCACGGATTGTATCGTGTCAGAAGCCTTTTGAAGAGCTTGACATGGAGGATTTAAAGGAATTTGCTAAGTTTTCGAACGCCTGCGGAGCGTTAAGCTCGGCTAAGGAGGGCGCGATTCCCGCAATGCCGTCAAAGGAAGACATTCTTGCGTTAATCGAAAACGGTGAGCTTGATTACTAGTACCAATTACCAATTAACAATTAACAATTANNACCGCCTGCGGCGGTATTATTTTATAACTTTTAGATGTTACAAAGTACCGGTGGGCGTTTGTAAACCCGTTCCGCACGGATATAAAAACCCTGAACAAACTTTGAAAAACTGTTCCGCTGCCGTTTTAAACGGCAGCGGAACAGTTATCCGTAAATAAATACAAACATATTATATACTAGAATGGAAGCCAGTACAATATTGAAAACCAGGCTCATCGTTATATAAGTAATACGGGTGGATTTGCGTTTGAACTTATCCGACATAATACCGGTAAGAAGGCTTNNCCGTGAATTTTTCCCACGGGAAAAGCCTTGCAAGACTGTCCGATAAAAAGTAAGCGATAATATTCGCAACCGGAAGTATGAGAAGAGGTATGGTCGCGACAGCATACCTTTTTTTCCCGGCACGCATATACATTATTATAACGACAAATATCAAGCCGAATATTACCATGCATTCGACCAGCATACGATAACCTCCTTATTCCTTACTATGAATATGCGTCAGAATATATTCCGAAATTTCACGGTAAGCATCTTCATTGAGACGTTCAGAATTCCGAACGTTCACAGATGAGGGAAGCCTGCCGTCATTTCCTTTAAATTCGGTATTAATATCAAGATAGGATATGCCCTTTGTGTTCGCAAGCTCATAAAGCTTTGTGTTATGCCGGTCAATAACGGCGTTTGATACGGTCTGCGTTTCGGATTCCCGTTTTACCGGCAGGACTGAAATTAAATAAATACTGACATCCTCGTTTATTCTTTTAATGCTGTCAATAAAATTTGAGTAAGAATCAAAATACAGAGCCTCGTCAACAGAAGCGGCAGCGATATTTTCAAACATCAGATAAACAGAAACCGGCATTTTATCATAAACAACGGAAAAAACATCCGTTTCCTCATTATTGTATGTAACAGTAATATCATTAATTGACGGTATGCTTAATTCCGTATCTGTTATAATGCTTTCGCCCGGAACCAGACTGCAGTCGGACAAACCCCTGACAACGGAGGTTCCTATAAACAAAGCATTTCTGAAGTATTCCTCCTGAGCCCTCGCGGATTTTCTGACCGGGTTTATTATCCCCGCGGTATTTTCACCGGTATAGTCAGCTTCGGCATATACTTCGGCAACGCTGTTTTCACCGCCTTCGTTAACGTCAAACAGGAATGAAAGCCTGCTTTCTATATCAATTTCATTGTTCATATATAAGGTAAAGCAGATAACGAAGCTTGTAAGTATAAAGAGCAGTAAAAACGAAAAGCGGAATCTGACTCGCTTTTTTTCCTTGTTCCTTACTTTCATAAGCATAACCGTCCTTTTCGAAGGTTTATGTTTTCTATTATACTATACCTAATCGTTTTTTGCAACGGTAAATACATGGCAAATTAACGCTTTTTATAATTTTTATAACAGGGTGGTTGTTAATTTGTATATAAAAGGTGATTTTTAAAGCGATAATTTTTTTAAAGGGGAGATTTTATTATAAGCTTTATACAGAAGCTCGGTTGATTTTGAAAATAAAATGATTGCCATAGTAAACAGTAGGGTTTAATTTTACGGCTTTGGAGATTAAGGTAAAATTTAATAATTAAAATTGTGAAAATATACTTTACATAACGGCAAATATGTAGTAAAATAAAATGGATGAAATGCAAAAAGGAAGGATGAACGTTATTATGCCGCAGCCGAAGTATAAGAGAATACTGTTAAAAATCAGCGGAGAGGCTTTATCCGGCGAAAAGAAAATCGGACTTGATTATTCTGTAATTAATAAGATTTGCGAAAGTATCAAGGACTGCGCCGAAGCGGGCGTTCAAATCGGAATCGTTGTGGGCGGAGGCAATTTCTGGCGGGGACGCACAAGCGGCGCCATGGACAGGACAAGAGCCGACCATATAGGGATGCTGGCGACGACAATGAACGCCCTTGCCCTTGCCGACGTTCTGGAGGCGCTGGGGGTTGACGTCCGCGTGCAGACCGCTATCGCTATGCACCAGGTCGCCGAGCCTTATATAAGGAACAGGGCTGTCAGGCATCTTGAAAAGGGCAGAGTGGTCATTTTCGGGTGCGGAACCGGAAATCCCTTTTTTTCGACCGATACGGCTTCCACCCTGCGGGCGGCTGAAATAGAGGCTGATGTTGTAATGAAAGCCACCATGGTCGACGGGGTTTATGACAAGGACCCCAAAATCCATAGCGACGCCGTAAAGTACGATAAGCTCAGCTACAGCGAAATACTTATCAAGAACCTTGCCGTAATGGACAGCGCGGCGGCTTCGCTCTGCAAGGACAACGATATTCCCATTATTGTCTTTGACCTGGGAAGACCCGAAAATATTTATGATGTGTGCATGGGAAAAGAAATAGGCACGCTTGTGAACTAGAGCGTGTTCACACAACCCATTCTGCGTGTCTAATGGCTGAATTTTTATCAGTCGTTGTTAAATTTTCTAAGCGAATCTTTGATTCGCTTTTAATACAAGCAAGTATTACTGCAAAAATTTGCCTGGACTGATAAAAATTCCGTTCATAATCCACACAGCTCGTTTAGTGTGAACACGCTCTAAAAACCTGATGTATTTATTATTAGTAAAGGATGGTAACTGAAATGAATGAAACTATGCAGAATGCGCAGACTAAAATGGAGAAATGTGTCAGAAGCCTTGAGCACGAATATTCGACAATCAGGGCTGGAAGGGCGAATCCTGCCGTTCTCGACAAAATTTCCGTCGATTATTACGGCACTCCGACTCCCATCCAGCAAATGGCTGCCGTTTCCGTAACCGAAGCAAGAAACCTTATTATTCAGCCCTGGGATATTTCTCAGCTGAAAGCCATTGAAAAAGCTGTTCTTGCATCCGATATCGGCATCAATCCCAGCAATGACGGAAAGGTTTTAAGGCTTGCTTTCCCTCAGCTGACCGAGGAGCGCCGCAAGGAAATCGTGAAGCAGGTCGGGAAGTATGCCGAGGAAGCAAAGGTAACAGTACGCAACATAAGGCGCGATACGCTTGAAAAATTCAAGGTTCAGAAGAAAAACAGCGAAATCACCGAAGATGACTTGAAAATCTTCGAAAAAGATATTCAGAAGATGACCGACAAGTATACGGAACAGATTGACAAAGCCGCGGCGGTTAAGGATAAGGAAATAATGGCGGTTTAAAGTTTGGAGTGTGGAGTTTGGA
>DBCY01000166.1 GCA_002293295.1 Ruminococcus sp. UBA946
CCAATGCACATGATTTTTTTTCGGATACAGGTTCATAATTTATTATATCATCTTTAGTAATTATGCAGGTATCAGGAGGAAAATCAGGTTTGTTTTCGGTTAAACGCAGTAATTCGGCTGTAATTTCATATTTAAGCAGAATGCCTGCTGTTATGTATATTAAAGCTTCAGGATATTTCTCAAGTGCATCAGTTAATGATAAAACAGAAAAACTTTTTCCGTCCGGCATTAAAACAGTTCCTCTTTTATTTTTATCAATGAAGCATTTTACGTTATAACTTTCTTTAATCCACATGTATTCGCTTGATGCGCGGATACCTGCACCGTAAAGCAATATACTTTTCTTTTTTGTATTATTCATTATAAAAACCTTTCTTTATATAATCATATATGTTTTTACCGGCAGTACCGTCTGTATTGCCCAAATATTTTTGCATATTTTCATATTTAATCTGTTCTTTCTTGATATCCTCGGTTATAAGCCTGTCTATAAACAACGGGAGGTTTACTGAATTGTTTTCAAATGATTTCCAAGGTTCTGACTTTTTTTTACTAGGAGGACTAAAGAGCGGATAGTTTAATATATCATANNGCATAATAATCCTCGTTTGATAATAACAAAGGTATATTTTCAATTTCCCCTGTTTCGGGATTGATTTTCTGAATACAGTTTTCATAAGCCGAGAAGGCGTAAATATTGTCACCCAGTATTTGGGCGTATGAATATTTAGGATTGTTATGGTTAAATCCCTGATATGGTTTACGGTGAGTTAGATTACAGAATGAATCAATTTCATTTGTTATTGTGTTTACCCTTAATACCATATTTGAATGATACGGAAAAATAAATATATGATTTTCAAAAAAGACAGAACATCTGAAATCCGCAAGCTGACCATGTTCAAAATCCGGAGGTAAATTATTAATAACAATTACCGTATCGTATTTTTTATTCCATTTAACTATTCCGTTCTTGAATGATGTAAGCCAGTAATTCTCACCGTCGAATAAAATGCTTGAATATTTATTTTTTTGATTTCCGATATTATGAAACTTATAATTTTCAGTTAATAAGTCTAATTCAACAACTATATTGTTAGCGCCGGAAGCCAGCATTAATATATTATTATCAGCAGCTGTGCAGCTCTTTAAAAAATAATACTTGTCACCGGTTTTTTTGTGCAAATCCAAATCAGCACATATTTTCTCATTTTCGGTTATTTGACTGACAGCGAAGTTATATTTCAACAAAGCGGGATAAAGATACGGAATTATATATGCGACACCGTTATTTATATATGTATCGGAGAAATTATTCTGACCGGATATTCTTACAGGAATACAATCAGATGTTTTTTTATCCGTATTATAAATGATGATGATATTCTGATTAAAGGGTGTAATAATAATATTATTGCCTTCTATACCCAATGAAAAATATGATAAATTGCCAAACCTGCTTTCATCAGAATTGAGTTTGTGATAAGAAAGCTTATAAGTAGTCATATCAAAAGAAAATAAACCGGTTAAATTCTGGGTGATACCCCAGATTATATCATCCTTAATTCTGAAATCATAAAGCTCAATTCTGTTTTGTCCATGATAATCCGTTATATATGGATTCAGGATAAGAACAGGTTTGCCTGTCAAGCTAAACATCCATATTACCGAGCTGGAACTTCCGTAATAAGCGTCGCTCCATGAGATTGCCCTGTGCAGGTCGGTAGATTCATCCAGAATTCCCCATCCCTGCCGCTTATATTCGCTTATAATACGTTTGAATTCATTAAGCAAAAACGGACGCATTGAACCGTAAACCGATTCGGTCAGGGGGTGAGGTCTCCACCATAAAACTATGTCATTCCGGTTTTTAAAGGTTTCAAGCACGGAGCAGAGCTTTTTAAGGTATTGTTCATTTTCTTTAAGCAAAGCAGTAGGGCTTGTATTGTAAAATACTATTTTTTTATAAGTTCCGTCAGTATTCTTAATTAAGCTTTCCCATTCAGGCGGTATAATAAAATCCTCCTTCTTGGAATTGACAACCTTATCTATTTTCGGCGAACCAAGCGCAATAAATTTTTCATCCGGATTACCATATTTATTTTTGAAAATATTCCCGAAATTTCTTATATATGCGGTTCTGATTTCGTCAGACTGAACAAAAACCTTATTTGCATTAACACAACCCGCAATAACGCAAAAGTTTTCGTCAATTATTTCACCTGACACAAAATAAGGTATATAACAAAGTAAATCGGTATAATTTTTAAGCTTGTCAGAATAATAATTCTTATGTACGCTTGTTACATAATTTCCGCCGTCATAACCGTTGTGGATAAAAACAGCATCGGGATGACGCGATTTTACATCATATTTTTCCCAGTCGGTAACAGGAACATAACCGGGATAATCGTTTCCCTCATAATGCATTTCACCGAAAGAACCGTCAGGCTTTTTTTCGAAATACGGGATGGGTATAACATAAGCTTCGCACTGCGGGTCATTTTTTGCGGCAATCCATATACTTTCCAGGGAATCCCACATACTAGCCTTATAAGGGAAAAATGCGACTTCAATTCTATCAGATTTTATATCGAATTTAGCGCTGTTTTGGATTTTTATTAATTTTTTCTGTAATTTTTTTATTATATTAGTATTATTTTCGGGGTCAGTAATTTCAAGACTTGCCTGATATAAAAGCTCGCAGTATTCCTCAATGTGTTTTACTGTGATATGCCCCTCGCCTTCAAGCTGTTCAATAAACGTACCGAGCTGGATTGCTCCTTCCTGACAATCAGTCAGGAGAACAGTTAAATCCTGTAAGGTGCCTTTATTAAGTAGTTTTTTAACCTCATGAACCGCTTCTTCCATAGTCTTGAGTAAATCAAGAACTAATTTGTGGTAATATTTACGCAATGCTAC
>DBCY01000169.1:0-626 GCA_002293295.1 Ruminococcus sp. UBA946
TTCTCTCAATACCTAACCAATGACGGGCTTAAGATTGATTTATGAAATCTGAAGCGAAAAAAGAACAGGATAAGAATGATGAAAAACAAGTAGTATTAGATATGTGATAAATAAACATTTAAAAAAGCGGAAGAAGTAAGGGGGATAATTACATATATGACAAAAGAAAAAATACCTTTTGCAGAGCGGTTTAATAAATTCACGGGGTTTGTAAAAAATACCCTTTATTTACTCGGTATAGTTTCAATTGTTTGTGTAGCCGTGTACACAACAATATCAAAAACATTCGATATTAAAATAGCGGAGTTACGTAATGAATTGAATATATCAATTAATGCAGTGTCTTCAGACTTTGATAATAGAATTGTAGTATTAGAAAACTTTGTAAAGAATGATATTGAATCCTAAATTATCAGACAGGGAAATAAAATACAGAATAACCGTGAAGAGGATATGAATGAACAGGATATTTTAGATTGTTTAAAGCTTTATCCCATGCTTGATAATCCTAGTCAGCAAGTGGTAATTTATTATCAGTTAATTCAAAATTATTATTTAGAAAATATGAAGTAATTTATTAATTTGAATTTTAATACTGACTGTCATAGGTTCGCTTATGGCGGTCA
>DBCY01000169.1:644-13057 GCA_002293295.1 Ruminococcus sp. UBA946
GATATTTTGAATATAGATGATTTATGCAAAGCTTTAAATATTGGAAAAAACACAGCTTATAAAATGCTGAATAACGGTAAAATAAAATCAATCAGAATCGTTAAAGTACATAAGATACCTAAAATAAATTTGATTGAGTATATTAAAAACTTTGCTTGATATTTTCAATCCTTATATGTTATAATTAATCTTACAGTAATATATAAGGGTTGCTTGTCAAATGAAAGGAGCGTTTTATGGCGGGCAGCGTACAAATTAAAAAGGACATTGGTAACTATGTTTTCTGAAAATACAATCCGTTAGAACTGTGTTAGAACTAAGCGGAAAAATCTATCTGTAATAAAAAGTAAAAACCCCGCAAACGCTTTTGTTTACGAGGTTTCCTATGGTTGCGGAGGCAAGATTTGAACTTGCGACCTTCGGGTTATGAGTTGTAAATTTATGTTATCGTGTCTTATTCAATCTTAACACAAAGCCTTATAAAGCCTTATAAAATCAAGGTAATTCACGTTCGACTTGTTTATTTTATCGGTTTTTCCTGTGCGCTATCCCATCAATGGCGCACAAACAGCGCACAAGAAAATTGTTCTCATAGCTGGAGTGGGTTAATTCACAGCATCACCCCCGTTGTAAGCTAATTAACTCTGCGGCGAATGCATCGTATTGTTCCGGTTTTAACTGCGCCACTGTCTGAACCCCGTATTTAATCAATATTAAATTAGCCTGTTCTGCTTTGCCCGATTTTACAAGAGCCGTCCCTATTTTCGTCAATTGGTTTCGAGTGTACGCCGGTTCCGCTGGTTTAACTAATGCTTGAGGAGCGGAAAGCCGTTCAAGGATTTTGGACAGCTCCGCCGGGGTCTCTGTGGTAATTGTGATTGTGTACATCCGCACTCACCTCACTTTATAATAACGTATCTATGCCGTTGGGGGAGCGGCTGATATATTCAACCGCCAAGAAGCGTAACAGCTTTGTTTTTATATTCATCATAAAGCATTAATGCGACAAAAGCACTTGCAAAGGTTTGGGCTTCATGCTCTTTTTGCTCGTGACACAATTCGAAATTACCTAAATGCCCGTAAAGAAGATGCGCCAGTTCATGTGCCGCTAAAAATCGCCTTTCCCATTTGTTGCTTTTAGATTTTTCATCGATTGCTATAAACTTTTCTTCACTCCCATCCGAACATATGTGCCTATAAGCGCATGCGCCGCCGCAATTTTTTAGTAATACTTTGCTATCCTCTTCATTGCAATAAAACATATTGATATTATTGTCGGCGCATATATCGTAAATAATACCCATTGTGAAATTGGCTCCTCTCAGATTTCAAAAATAACTTGACTTTTCGGAGCGGGTCTGATATACTTATACATAACCCGCTCCGGCGGTGTTCGGCTCCTTACATCATTGCTTTGGTCGGCGTGTGATGTTTGGGGCTTTGCTAATACTCTGACCGATATAACACATCCGAGGTTCATATACTGCTCGTATCTGCCGCGCACTTCCTTATACGCGCCCTGTACGGCTTTGCACGCGTCCATGAGGGGGGCTATCATCTGAGCCATGTTACGGGGAAGATAGCCGATAACCGCGCTCCCTTTGCCCTCTACGCCCGCCACTACTGCCACAGCGTTTTTGTCGTATGGATTGCTTTGTTCTCTTGTCAGCGTTATGCTTATCATATCGGAGGGGTAAGCTGTCAGCCTGTCAAGAAGCTTCTGACGGTTGCCGAACGTCACGCCGGCGATTTTGGTTTCAACGCTTTCCATTTTCACAAGCACCCACGCCTTAACCATTGCCTGGGAGCGGGTGAAGCCCTGCGCCACAAGCTTATTTGCGATTGTCATTACCTTTGATTTTTTCATAACTGCAATTCCTTTCGGTTATTTTTAAGAGCGGGACGATCGTCTGGACTATACTGCCTCTTTGGACTTATGTGAGTTCACCAGTTTGTCGGGCCGTCCTTTGTGCCTTGTTCAAGGGCCGCTCTTTTTCGGGGTTCTTGTTTAACCCTCTGTTTATATTATACACGATTACACGTGAAATGTCAATATACAAATTACACGATTTATAGTGTATTAATTTGTACAATATTACTCTTGATATAGTGTAAATGATTGTGTTATAATAATATCATGGAAGAGTATGATTATTATTTAATTCGCTTCATAAAAATAAAGATAAGGAGATGTTACAAATGCCAATGAAATATGAAAAACTACTTATTTTATTAAAAGAAAAAGGAATAAATACGACTAGAATTCGTCGCGAGAATATTATTAGTCAAGCGGCTTGGCAAAAAATACGAACAGGAAGCGGAGATATTGACACACGAACATTATCACGTCTATGCAAAGCTCTTGATTGCCAACCCGGCGACATCATGGAGTATGTCGAGGAATAGAAAGGGGGTCATTATATGCCGGTAAGTGAGGCACAAAGAAAGGCTAATATTAAGTATGATAAAGAGCATTATGAGTATTGTACAGTTAAAGTAAAAAAAGGCTCAAAACAAGCCCTGCAAGCCATAGCAACAGAGCAGGGGGAAAGTATTAACGGTTATATCAAAAGTGCAATAACGACACGGTATGAAGCCGATACGGGCAAGCCAATTGACTTATGAAAGGGATTGATAATTATGCAAGCACAGGCATATGAGGGTTATTTTGAAAACGGCAGATTTTTCGCGGCAGGTAAAACAATACAAATTCCCGAAAAAAGACGGGTATATATAACGGTTCTTGACGAGCCGGCATTAGAGGCGGGTACTTCTGTCAACGAACACGCCGAAGCCTGGCGGGATTTTTTATCAGGTATCAGTAATATATCAGATGAACCGTTAAAGGAGTTTGAGCGGGTTAAATTTCGTGAGGTAGACATATGATTTATGCTCTTGATACAAATATTATATCTTATGTCCTGAATGGCAATGCTTCTCTTGCGCAAAAGCTTAACACCGTGGTATTGTCTGAAAACAAGGTTATAATTCCCCTCATGGTTTATTATGAAGCTCGGCGCGGACTACTGGCTAACGGAGCAACGGCAAAAATACGCTTATTTGATAATCTGTGTGAAAAATTAGGTATATACAGCCTAACAAAATACGATATGAATACAGCGGCTGTTATCTATGCTGACCGTAAGCGAAAAGACATGATGATTGATGACGGTGACCTGCTCATTGCGGCACAATGTTTAACGAACGGTTATACGCTTGTTACACATAACATGAAACATTTCAAGGACATTGAAGGGCTGACAGTTATTGACTGGTACGAATAATTGATAAAAAGCGGGTTGTTTAACAACTTCGTAAACCATGCCATAAACGAAACGGTCGAGAGAAAACGAAAAAATAACGGGGGAGCAGGTTAAAACCAAGCACCCTATCCTTAAACGCGCAAAACAAGCCCTACAAGCCATAGCAACAGAGCAGGGCGAAAGTATTAACGGTTATATCAAAAGTGCAATAACGACACGGTATGAAGCCGATACGGGCAAACCAATTGACTTATGAAGGAGTGTATATCAATGATTAATCATGATTATGTGAAAACACAGATTGACACGCTGCCGGAAGGCGCGCTTGAAAAAGTTCTTGAGTTTATATCTTTTCAAAAATACAGCTTAGGACTATATGACAGCGACACGGACTATTTACAATCAATACCCGGTATGGATGAAAAGCTTAGATCTGGGATGAATACGCCGCTTTCCGATTGCGTTCCGTTGTCAGAGGTATGGTCTGATGTATGAAATACGCTTAACGCGACAAGCTGTGAAAGATTCCGTAAACATTGAACGTATGGGTTTGAAGCCGCAAACCGCTGAAATAATTGCAACTGTACGTAAAAATCCTTATGAAGAATCACAGCGTTTTGAAAAACTCAAAGGAAATTTAAAAGGCTTATACTCGCGGCGAATAAATAAGCAACACCGATTCGTATATGAAATACTGCCTAATGACGAGGGCATAAAAAATGCTGACGGCTTTTTATATGAAGGAATAGTAAAGATTGTAAGTATGTGGACTCATTATGAATAATATCTTTAATGAAAAATGAGCGGGTCGCTTCACAGCTTCCCGCTTTATCATTTATAACCCAACAAAAAACCAACAATAAACCAACAATTTAATAAAAAACCAATAAAAGTTACTGTAAATTACGATAAGCGAAAAAATAAAAAGCGTGGTTTTATCAGGGTTTGCCGCATATGGCTTGAGGTCAGATTAAGAGTATACACGCCCTCATAACCCGAAGGTCAGAGGTTCAAATCCTCTCTCCGCAACCATTGAAAATATCAGCGTTTGACGGTTGTCGGACGCTGGTTTTTTTGCTTGTAAATTGGGTTTTGTGCGCTATTTGTGCGCCATCTCTTTAAAAATATAAAAATCTGAGCAGGTATTCCACGCTTTTAGCTATGGTATACCTGCTCATTTTTTATGCCTTTTGTGATTTAAGGATTACATCTGCTACGGTATTCACAACCCGCTCCTTGCCGCCGTCAAGCAAGTGCTGATAAAAATTCTGAGTAGTTGATACGCTTTTATGCCCCAGCCACTTGCTTATGGTTGTCATGTCAACGCCATTGAAACAAAGGACAGAAGCCAAAGTATGACGGAACGCATGGGGATTAATATGCGGTAAGCCGTGCCGTCTGGAGAATTTATTAAGCCAGTCGGTCACGCTGTCGGGATGCATGGGATAGCCGGTATTGTTGGCGTTCTCCTGGAAAAAGAGAAAATCAGCCTTTTCAGAGCGTTTAACGCCTTTATTATCTGATACATCTATGAAGCCATGCCATTGGCCGCTGTATGTTCTACGCATATCCTCCCAGTAATCTCGGTACTCCTTCAGTAAGCCCATTGTTTCATCCGGAAGCTTAACCGTTCTGTTTGATGTTTCGGTTTTGGTACTGTCTTGATAAATGCCATATTTCTTTGAGTAGAGCAGGTTATTTTTAATATCTATCTGATTATTCACAAAGTCAACCGCACACCATTTTAAACCAACTATTTCACCCCTCCGGCATCCAGTTACAAGAAGCAAGTGCGTAATAACACGCCACTTTAAAGGCTCAGTGTCAAGTGCGGAGCGTATTCGCTCCAGTTCCTCAACCTCAAAGTAATTAACCTCGTGTGTTCGTTCCGCTTTAGGCTTATTAATGACCTTTACAGCAGGGTTATACGGTATCAGCATTTCCTTTTCAGCTTGCGACAGTATCATGGAAATAAGCCGGTGATGCTCTTGTATAGTCTTTTCTGACAGTGTGCGTCCGTCCGGCAATACTTCAAACACTTTATTTATAGGCTCTTTCAAAGTTGTGCATAAATCGCCCGCTTTCTGCTGAGTTATTTCTATGCCCTGGCAGGCATTTCGTATAGTGGCAAGAGATACGCCCGATTTATCCGATAGTTCCTGTTGAGTTATTCTCTTTAAGCAGATAAGCTCCTTAAAATCAACCTTTGCAACAGCTTTATTTCCGTCTTTACGGATACCGGGTTGACGTAACTGGTCATATAGGTTACTTAGGTGCTGTGGGCGCATGTCAGCAAGTTTTATATGCCCTATGCCTGCATTAACCCGCTCTAGTAATTCCCTATATCGTTCTATGGTGCGGTGCTTGGTGCCGGCATTCTGCTTAGAGGTGAGGACATATTCTGAATAGGCGGTAAAATTCTGACGGTTGTCGAGGGTACCACCGGCTTTACATTGTTCCTCAAATAATATTACTTGTCTTTGCAACTCTTTTTCAATTTGTTTAGCGGTCATGCCCGGAGCGGGTTTCCATGTAAGAGTATGCGGTTTAACTCTTTTTCCTTTACTGTCGTACCCCTGATATACCCGTAGTGTATATGAGGTAATTTCACCCTTGTTATTCTTCCTCGGGTTTATGCTTGCCATTGAGCAGGTCACTCCTTCCGGCGTTTAGTGGTGTTTTTATCGAGTTTTTCAAAAAAAGCACTTGAAATAAGCTCAAAGCAAGCGAACATATATTCGTCTATATTTCTATTATCGGAACTGACATCTTTAAAGTCAAGAAATGCCTGTCGCTTCCACGCTAGGCGTGTCATTCTTTCGTATTCACGCATGGGTGCCGCAGTATCAATGCCATATTCGTCTTTGTATATTTCCACCGGGCCGCCGCAGACTTTTTCTTGTTCTTCTTTGTATACTTCGTCATAAATATCCGGATGCAAGAAGGTATTAAGCTCTTGAATGAAACTTGTAAAATCCTTATTACCTAACAATATGTTAAGGGTATCAACCAATTTAGGTACATTTAATTCTTTAATTCTTATAATATTATGCAACGAAGCGTCAGACAATCCTGTATAATCACATACCGCTCTTTCATCTGCATCAATGGTTTGGGTGTTTGTCAACCCGAGCAGGTAATCAGTTGTAACCTTTAAATGTGTGGCTATTTTACCGAGTAATTCAATATTTATGGTTCTTTCTGACTTTTCATATAAGCTCAAACTTTGCCTAGTTATACCTAATACGTCAGCAAGTTCTTGTTGTGAAATTCCTCGCTCCTCCCGTAATTTAATAAGTCGTTTAGCAAAAATTTCAACTGAACTCATGATAAATTATCCTCCCTTGTTATTTGTTGCGATTAAATATTTTTGCAACAATCTATTGACTTTTCATTTGTGTTGCGCTATAATTAATATAGCAACAGCAATCATCATTACTATAGTAACATATTATGATGATGATGTCAAGCAAATAAAAAAATATTTTTGAAGGGATTGAAATTTAATGCAAAACAAGGATTTACGACACTTCGCGAAAGAAAACAAGGTTAGTTTTTGGCAAGTAGCAGATGTTCAGGGCATATCCGAACCGACAATGACACGTCGGTTAAGGCGCGAATTACCGGACACCGAAAAAGAAAAGTACCGTAAAATAATTACTGATATAGCTTCAAAGCGTATCGACTCGTCGGTGACAGCATGAGCGGACAAAAAACCGCCCGAGTACACTACTACCCAGGCGGCATTCAGAGCAAAAGCAAAACCAAGTAAAAGAAATTACCCGCTCCATATTGAGTATATCACCTTTTATGGTATATGTCAAACGTGCGCGGGAATAGGACAGGAGGCTTTATTTATGGCAGACATGAGAGACGTAAACGCAACGGCAAAGCATTTCAACATATCGGCATACTATGCCCGTCAGCTTGCGTTAAGCGGCAAAGTTTCAGCGGTCAGAGTAGGGCGGTCGAAGATACTTATCAATCAGGAGAGTGTGGAAGCTTATTTCAATACCGCCACTTTAACCGAACCCGCTCAGATTAATTATAACAAGGGTGTGCGGCAAATCAATCCTGTTGTAAGCGAGGTACATTGATGTGTTACAATATGACCGACCTATAACTATATCGCACGGCAATAACAGGAAAACTATTAACTGGCAGCCTCAGCGTCTTATGCTGTCTGAACTGTGGGAGAAGCTCCGCATACCAACGCGCGGGACAGAAACCCTAGCCGAATACATGGCAAAGAAAAAAACACAGCAGGACGAATTAAAGGATGTCGGCGGCTTTGTGGGCGGCAGTCTTAACAGTCCGTGCCGTAAAGCTAACAACGTGACCGGCAGGGACGTAATAACCCTTGACTTTGACAATATCCCCGCTGGCGGGACAAACGATGTGTTACGGCGCGTGGAGGGGCTTGGAGCGGGTTACTGCATTTACAGCACGCGTAAACACCGTGAGGACGCCCCGCGGCTTCGTATATTAATCCCCTTTGACCGTACCGTTACCGCCGAGGAATACGAACCCTGCGCCCGTAAAATGGCTGAGTACATCGGGCTTGAGATGGCAGACCCGACGACTTTCCAAGTCGCGAGGCTTATGTATTGGCCGTCGTGCTGTTCTGACAGTCAGTATACCTACCATTATGCCGATAAGCCTTTCGTATCGGCTGACGGTCTGCTGGCGCAGTATGCGGACTGGCGCGATGTGTCACTGTGGCCCGCTTTACCCGGCGCGCAGACTTTTACAAAGCTGGCGGTCAAGCAGGGCGACCCCGACTCTAAAACGGGTATTGTCGGTGCGTTCTGCCGTACATATGACGTATACCGCGCAATTGAAGAATTAATTCTGGGCGTTTACGAGCCGGTGGATAACGCTCCCGACCGCTTTACTTTCAACGGCGGCAGCACTACCGGCGGAGCGGTGGTTTATGAGGGCGGCAAGTTTCTGTATTCACACCATGCCACCGACCCGTGCGGCGGGCGTCTGGTTAATTCCTTTGACCTTGTGCGGATTCACAAATTCGGGCATTTGGATGATGAGGCGCAGCCTAATACACCGACTAACAGACTGCCTTCTTATATCGCCGTTCGCGAAACTGCCATGAAAGACCCCGGCGTACTGTCGTTAATGGCGCAAGAGGAATTTGCAGATGCTTTGAGCACCGAACCCGTGCAGGCGCGGGTTCCGGACATTGAGTGGACGAAACAACTCACGCGTGATGCAAACGAGCTGTACCATAAAACCCTGAATAATATAATGCTGTTGCTTCAAAATGCCCCGGAACTGCACGGGTGCGCCCGTAGGGATGATTTTTCCGGAAGGATTTACGCCGCCGATGGTTTACCCTGGAAAAGTGAAAAAGGTTACTGGACTGACGCCGACACAACGGAACTGAGAAAACATTTTGAAACGCGGTATAACGGCTACCGACCTGGTAAGCAGGATATTAAGGATGCAGTGATAGCGTCAGCAAAAATTTCACCCCGTTCGTGATTACCTGAATAGTCTCGACTGGGACGGTACTCTAAGGCTAGATACCCTGTTTATCGATTACCTCGGTGTGTCGGACAGCGAATACACAAGGGCGGTGACCCGTAAAGCGATGGTGGGTGCCGTGGCGCGTGTAATGACCCCCGGCTGTAAATTTGATAATATGATTGTTTTCATAGGCAAGCAGGGCCGCGGTAAATCAAGTATTATATATAAGCTTGCGGGGAATGACGAATGGTTTACCGACAGCCTGGTTACTTTTGACGGACAAAAGGCTTTTGAAGCCGTTACGGGCAAGTGGCTTGTTGAAGTGCCTGAAATGCACGCGTTTGACAAGGTGACTATGAACCAGGCAAAAGCATTTATATCAAAACAAAGCGACTTCTACCGTTCGGCGTATGCGGAATTTCCCGAAGACAGACGGAGGCAGTGCGTTTTTTTCGGAACCACAAACAACGTTGAATGCCTTCGGGATGATACGGGCGGGCGCTGGTTTTGGCCGCTTGACACCGATAAAGCGGACAGGAAAAAAGACGTTTTTACAAACCTGTCTCAAGAGCGCGACCAGATATGGGCTGAGGCTGTCGTCTATTGGAAAATGGGCGAAACGCTGTACCTGTCAAAGGAACTTGAAGCCGTCGCCGCCACGGTGCAGGAAGCACACAGGGAGGCGCATCCCTGGGAGGATACTATAATTGAGTTTGTTAATCGTGAAATCCCTGTGGATTGGGACGACTGGGAACTGCCCGCGCGCTGCGCATACAAAGACGGCAAAGCAAATTACACCGGCGAAACCAAGCCAAGAGACAGAACGTGCATAGCTGAAATATGGATTGAAGCGTTGGAGGGTATCAGTATAAACAGGATAACCCTGGCGGATAAAAGGGCAATTCGTAGCGTTCTGGATAACATTATAGGGTGGCGCAAGAGCCCGACTGCCCTCAGGTTCGGTAAAACTTACGGCGTTCAAAAAGGGTATATCAGAATTTGAAATGTAACTTTTTTAAATTTTAATGTAACTTTTAAAAATATAATGTTACAAGAAAGTTACGGTGCAAACGCTGATATTATATGTATTGTAACTTTGTAACTTTGTAACCGTTATTTTTTAATAATATATAATTAGAGAATATAGAGAGAAGAAATATTCTCTAATTATACCTAAATCCCCTAAATTAATATCCCCTATATACGAGGGTGAAAAAAGTTACACAACGAAAGGATGGGATGACATGAAATCTTTTTATGTTTGGATGGTGGAAAAATATTTTAATAAAGACAGCCGGCGCGGTGACCTTGCAAGAGACGCAAGCACTGATATTTCTTTTCCGAGAAATGGCAATTACGTCAATATGTTAAATTATTTGCAATATGACAAAGGGGCTTGTGCCGCGTGCATAAATGTTTTTAAGGGTATGTGGAAATCTTACGAAAAACGCATCCTCAGTATCAAAACAGTTTACACCGTGAGCGCAAATTCGAATTGTAAAAACAGGTATTACCAAGACGAGGATTATACGCTTTGCGGCAAATGTGATAAGGCGCCTTTTTGTGAAGCCGCTATATACTGCTTTGCTTGTGGCTGTGTGCGTGGTGTTTTCTACTACCGAAGGTTTGATGTGTTCACGTGCGCTGAGTGCCTTTACAAGCAGGAAGAAAAATAGCATAAAACATTTCCTGTGATGGTTAAACGCCCCGCTCCAGTTATGGGCGTTGTTATTTATCTTGTATCAAGAAAGCGGGGAGCCGGCAATGACTAACGAGCAATTAGCGGAATTTATTCAACAGGGCGGCAGTGATGACTTAAAGCCCGTATTATGGGAGCGGGTCAAGAAGCTTTACTGTATGCTTTCACACCGATATTTTAAAACGAATTACAAGGTGTGTTTAAAAGCGGGCATTGATGAGTTTGACCTGAAACAGCTTTGTTATCTGGCGTATCAACGCGCCCTTGATAGCTTTAAGCCCAAAAGGGCATTCTTGTTCACGGCTTACGCCCAGTATTCGTTAAGGTACGTTCTCAGACCAATTGTACAAACTAAGAACCCGCTCAATGAAAGCATAAGTATTAATACCTCTTTTGGTTCAGAAGATGAGAACGATATTGACTTAATTGAAACCATTCCCGACGCGGACGCCCTCGCAAGTTTTGAGCAGGTGGAGCTGTCTGACGTTCAAAGAATTGTCCGGTGTGCCGTGGAGCGGCTTTCAGATGAACAACGGCAGGTTGTAAAATCGTATTACTTTGAGGGGAAAACATATGCCGAAACCGCTCTAGCTGTTGGTAAATCGCCCGCACAGGTTCATCAAATCGGAATTAAAGCGCGGCAAACCCTCCGGCGTAACGGCGAATTGTGCCGCCTTGCGGAGGCTTACGGGTATAATTCAAGGCGGCTATATCGGAATTCAGTCTCAGGGTTTGCCCGCAGCGGTATAACCAACGTGGAGTGGGTGGCCATAGCACGGGCGGACTTAGCCGCCGAAATTAACGCCTATTGGGACGCTTATAAAAAGCTGCATTGTTCTAATACAGGACAGGGTATGCCTGTTGAAAACTGTTAAACATTTTTGTTTTCACAGACATCGTTAAGCGTTAAACGTTAAGTACACAAGCTACGGTAGTTTGCTGACATCGTCACGCCTGCGCGCAAGCGGAATTTATTCAACAGGGCGGCGGTGCCGGGCAATAAAAGCGGGAAGCTGTGAAGCGACCCGCTCAATTTTTGATTGGTATGCCCCTGTCAGCTTCCTACAGCGCCGTTAGCGGGCTTTTGATATATTGTTAATACCTTTTCCCCCTGTTTCGTCGCAGGGGGCTTGTAGGGCTTGTTTTGCGCCTCTGAGGATAGGGTGCTTGTTTTAACCTGCTCAATTTTTTTAACTGCACCAATCAACAACCGTCAGCCCGTCAATGTCCTTAAAGTGTTTCATGTTGTGGGTAACAAGCGTATAATCATTTGCTATACACATAGAGGCTATGAGAATATCCGCATCCTCTATGCTCTCCCCCTTCTTTCGGGTATCGGCATATACTTCGGCTGCTATGTCGTAACAGTCTTTTTCCATTTCAACGACTTTATACACCCTGCATAGTTCCTCAAACAGCTTTTCCTTTTTCGGGGTGGGTTTGTGCAGCAGTCCCCTTTTAACCTCATAATATGCAATGGGCGGAATAATAATATTATCGCCATTGTCAATTGTTTCAACAAATTTGCGTTGAACATCTTCGTTGTTCTGCATAAAGAACGATATTATATTTGTGTCTAAGGCGTATATTTTCATATATCCGTCCTTTCCGGGAAATTGACGCGTTCCAGAGCTGGCATTACCTCATCGGCGGCTTCTTTCGCGAGAGCGATTAAATTGTCAAGCTCCGTTCTTCTGCGGCTAATCTCATCACTGACGATTTCGTCAAATAATATAACCTGTACTTTTCGGCGTTCGAGAATGCTCGCTGCTCCAAACGGAATAAAACGCCCCTTCTCAAAATATCCCTCATATACCTGTGCTTGCATAGCTTTCAACTCCTTTTCATAATTCAATTGGCTTGCCAGTATCAGCTTCATACCGTGCCGTTATCGCGCTTTTGATATAACCGTTAATACTTTCCCCCTGCTCCGTTGCTATGGACTGCAGGGCTTGTTTTGAGCCTTT
>DBCY01000193.1 GCA_002293295.1 Ruminococcus sp. UBA946
AGGGCGGGCGCAGGCTTTATACCGATAAGGATATAATAAAGCTGCATCAGATTATGTCAATGAAGTATCTCGGATTTACCCTTGAGGATATAAAAACGCGTCTTGTGGCACTTGAAACACCGGAGGAGGTTGCCGCTGCCCTTTCGGGTCAGGCTGAGGAAATCCGGGGTAAAATCGCTGCATTATCAGACGTCCTGAACGCAATAGAAAAGCTCAGGGATGAGATAATGAAAATTGATACGGTCAACTGGAAAAAATATGCTGACATAGTAGTAAACCTTCAGATGAAAAATGAGTTTTACGGTATAATCAAGCACTTCGACGACGGTATGCTCGACCATATCCGGAGCCGTTTTGATATGGAAAGCGGAATGACGGCACTGAATACAGTCAACAGTCTTTTTAAAGAATTCACCCGTCTTATTAATGATGAAATACAGCCCGAAAGCGAACCGGCTCAGACTGCCGCTAAAAGCTGGTGGGATTTCATAATTGAATTCACAGGGGGAGATATGAGCCTGCTTCCGGGGCTTATTGAATTTGCCGGAAAAAAAGATATAGGAAATGAAAAGTTCATGGAAAACTGGAAGGATATGGAACCGTATGTTTCAAAATCACTGGAAATATATTTTAACAGGAACAGAATAAATCCGTTTGAGGGCAATAAAGTTTGAAAAATCCGGAAAGGATGGTTATATCTATGATAAAAATGAACGGCGTTATAAAACGTTTCGGAAAAAATACTGTACTGACCGACGTTAGCTTTGAGGTGAAAAAACAGGAAATTTTCGGGCTTTTAGGTCCGTCGGGGGCAGGTAAGACCACAATTATAAACATACTTACGAATCAGCTTAACGCTGACGGGGGCAATTACGAAACAGGGGCATCGTCATTTGAAACGGGGTTAATGCTTGACAACGACGGGTTATTCCCGCGGCTCAGCTGCGCTGACAACCTGAACGTATTCGCGGACATCTATAATATCCCCCGTAAAAAATCCATGGAGGCGCTTAAAAATGTCGGTCTTGGGGAAGCGGCAAAAAAATCCGTTAATAACCTGTCCAAAGGCATGCGCCAAAGACTTGCCTTAGCAAGGGCAATTCTGCATAATCCTAAAATACTTTTCCTTGACGAGCCTACGAGCGGGCTTGACCCCGCAACAGCAAGGGGTATACACAAATTAATACTGGAACTGCGTGAAAAGGGAGCGACTGTTTTCCTGACCACCCATAATATGGATGAAGCCGTTAAACTATGCGATAAGGTATCCTTGCTTCATAAAGGTAAAATAATCGAGCAGGGAGCCCCCGATGAAATCTGCAGAAGGTATGACTCGGTGAAAACCGTACCCGATTTGGAATCGGTATTTATCAAGCTGACTGGAGTTGAACTGGAATGAGGAGTATAAGAGCTATTTTCATTAAACAGGCTAAGGATATGTTCAAAAATCCTATGGTGCTTATAATGTTTATTATTTTCCCTGCCGTATCTCTGATTATGACCGAATTAGTTGCAAAATCGAACGACGATATACCGAATAATATGTTTGTAACTATGATGGCGGCAATATTCGCCGGAATGGCATTAATTACGTCGATGTCCGGAATAATTGCTGAGGATATCGAAAGGGGCAGTCTGAGGCTTCTGGTAATGGCAGGGGTAAAGCCTCATCAGTACCTGTTCGGAACAGGCGGTTTCATTCTGCTGATGGGTATTGTCGTTTCGGTAATTTTTACTTTAATCGGTGATTTTACTAATACGGAAATCATAAAGTTCCTGACCGTTATGGTGATGAGCACAGCCGCGTCAATAATCCTCGGGGCTTCAATCGGCATTATAGCTAAAAATCAGCAGGCGGCGACCGCAATAGGGATGCCGTTTGCGGTAATCCTCGGTTTCACCCCGATGGTCGCCGGTTTTAATAAAACCGTCGAAAAGGCGGCAAGTATTCTTTACACACAGCAGATGAATGTAATTGTAAATGATTTTTCAGCTAATTTTAATAAGGCTATGCTTGTAATGGGTATTAATATAGCCGTACTGCTTGTATTATTCATAATTATATTCAGAAAAAGAGGGCTTAAAGTATAATTAATCCGGTAAATACAAGCTTATTGTTCTGGCATGAATATAAGGAGCGGTTCAATACAAACCGCTCCATTTTCATAATGTAAATTAATCTTTATTACTGAATAAATTATCTTTTTCTGCAAGTATATCAAACATGAACAGCGCGCCCAGCTTAAAACCGTATAGAAAGCCCTTTTCCGACCAGTAATTATTGGCTTCATAATAATAAGCCTGCAATTTATCCTCAAATCTTATAAATTCTTTTTCTGAAAGCAGTTTTTTCAGCCACCCGTATTTTTCAGATGAGATTTTATCGCCGATTGGCTTAAAATCGGGGTCATGCGTGTTAAGTTCCTCATAGGGGTATAGCTTGCCGTTGTAAAAATCTGATAATAATGACATAATAGTTTACCTCCAAAAATACTAATTTGACTTTTTTCGGAGAATATGATATAATACAGAGTGGATTTGTATTATATACATTTTCCGTTTGTGAACACTCGCCATACTTTGAACCGTGGGGCGGGTGTTCTACTTTTTCTCATCCAAAATTAGATAGACCCCTTTTCTTAATGCTGCCGCTCTTGTCAGATTATTTGCTTTACAGTATTCAAGCAGCCTCTCATTTGTCTGTGAATCAAGACGTACTTTAATATCAACATCTTTTGGGTTATCTAATTTTGGTCTGCCGGTTCTTGGACTCAATAGTATCACCTCGCATTAAATGAGAACCAATAAATATATTATAATATAAGAGTTCCGATATGTCAATACTTTTCGATAAATTATCTGACTTTCATACTAGGGCGTGTTCGATAATTAGCATTGTGTATA
>DBCY01000211.1:0-836 GCA_002293295.1 Ruminococcus sp. UBA946
AATAATAAGTGGACAGTGAGCAGTGGTCAGTGGTCAGATTTCTGATAACCGGCGTCTGGAATCTGGAATCTTATTGTAAAGTAAAATTTCTTAAGTTGTTGTCATTGATCTGGCTACTGGAATCATATTAAGGTGAATTTCCTTGAATTATTAATATTGTTATTTTAGGAGCAAAACGTATGAAATTTCTGTACGGAACAGGTAACTCTGCTAAGCTTGAGCATATGAAACGCATGCTGGACGGTCTTGACATTGATATTATAAGTTTTGATGATATTAATTCCGATATTCCCGATGTAAAGGAAACGGGCTGCACACCCATTGAAAACGCATGCATTAAAGCGAAAGACTATTTTAAGGCTTTCGGTATACCTGTGTTTTCCTGCGACAGCGGCTTGTATTTTGAAAACCTGCCCGATTTTTTATCCCCGAAGGTTAATGTCCGCAATGTAAACGGCAGGTACCTTACCGATGAGGAAATGATTGATTATTACGGGGGTCTTGCCGCAAAGCACGGGGATATTACGGCTTCATACCGCAACGCCATTTGCCTTGTATATGATAAGGAGCATATTTTTACTGACTTTAACGAGGATTTATCAGGCAGCAAATTCATTATCTGCGGCGTTCCGCACAAAAAAAGAGTTAAAGGGTTTCCCCTTGACAGCCTTTCTAAGCGTATTGACACCAATGAATATTATTATGATACGGAGCATTTAAGAATCAACACAACTATAACGGGATTCAGGCGCTTCTTCACAAGTGTTCTGGAGTATATTAACCAATGTCAACAACTTAAGCAGAACTAATAACTTTCTAATCATAAGCGGTCAGTG
>DBCY01000211.1:867-4479 GCA_002293295.1 Ruminococcus sp. UBA946
CTTAAGTTGTTACCATTGGTATATTAACTCGGAGCAGGCAATAAAAATATAATTATTGTTATACTAGTAGTAAATTTCCGGATGTTTTTACTGAAGGTTATTAGCGACGGAAAAAAGTTTTCGGAATTTAAACAGCTGGGTATTGAAATTTATCTGATATTACATTCATTCAGAAAAGGATTGATAACATTGAAATATGCAATAGGCATTGACCTTGGCACAAGCGGCACAAAAACCGTATTGTTTGATGAAACCGGTAATGTTATTTGTTCCGCGACTGCGGAATATCCGATGTATCAGCCTCAGAACGGTTATGCCGAACAGGAACCCGCCGACTGGTACAACGCAAGTATTTCCACAATAAAGACCGTTGTTTCAAAAAGCGGGATTGATGTCGGCGATATTGCCGGAATCGGCCTTTCGGGTCAGATGCACGGTCTTGTAATGCTGGATGAAAACAATGATGTAATCCGGCGTTCAATTATATGGTGCGACCAGCGTACCGCAAGGGAATGTGAGGAAATCACGGAAAAGGTCGGGGCTAAACGCCTTGTGGAAATTACGGCAAACCCGGCCCTGACAGGCTTTACAGCTTCCAAAATATTATGGGTACGCAATAACGAGCCTGATAACTACGCAAGATGCCGCCATATACTTTTGCCGAAGGATTATATCCGTTTTATGCTTACGGGGGTGTATGCCACCGAGGTTTCGGACGCTTCGGGCATGCAGCTTCTTGACGTTGCAAACCGCTGCTGGTCGTACGAGGTGCTGATAAAACTCGGGATTGACAAAAACATGCTTGCAAAAGTTTATGAATCCCCGGAAATCACAGGTTTCATAACAAAGGAAATTGCTGCCTTAACCGGACTGAAGGAAGGAACCCCCGTTGTCGGCGGAGCCGGCGACAATGCCGCCGCCGCAGTCGGAACGGGCGTTGTTAAGAACGGCAGGGCTTTCACAACAATAGGCACCTCGGGTGTTGTATTCGCCCACACGTCAGAAATTTCCATCGACCCGAAGGGCAGGGTTCATACCTTTTGCTGCGCCGTACCCGGGGCATGGCATGTTATGGGCGTTACTCAGGGAGCGGGGCTGTCGCTGAAATGGTTCAGGGATAATTTCTGCCAGGCTGAAAAAGACACGGCAAAGCTCATGGGTATAGATGAGTATTACCTTATGGACAAGGAAGCCGGAACCGTTCCTGTTGGAGCGAACAGGCTTCTGTACCTTCCGTATCTTATGGGCGAGCGAACCCCCCATCTTGACCCCAACGCCAGGGGGATGTTTTTCGGACTTTCGGCAATACATACCAAAAAGGATTTACTGCGCGCCGTTATGGAGGGGGTTGCGTTTTCCCTCCGGGACTGCATGGAAATATGCCGGGAAATAGGCATAAACGTTTCCGATATGACGGCATGCGGAGGGGGAGGCTCTTCTTCATTATGGAGACAGATGCTTGCCGACCTTTACGCCTGTCCCGTCAAGACCTTGGCTTCAAAGGAAGGACCGGCTCTGGGGGCGGCTATATTGGCGTTTGTCGGAACGGGTGTATATGACAGCGTACCAGCCGCCTGCGAAGCTATTATTAAGACCGATAAGGAACAGCAGCCTATTCAGGAAAACATACCGGTTTATGAAAGCTACTACCGGCTTTATACAGAAATCTATCCTGCCGTTAAGGCGCAGTATTCAAAGCTTGCGGAGCTGTAAGTATTAATATAAAAGGGGCTGCCGTATAATTAGCATTATACACANNCGACCCTATGTGGTCGACCGTTATAATAAATTATAATACTAGTACCAATTAACAATTAAAAATTAACAATTAACAATGGTGGTATACCGCCTGAGGCGGTATGATTTTAATTTATAATTTACAACTTTTATTTGATATGAGGTACTAGTATAAAATCCCCTTCTGTTCCGAAACCCGATAAAGTAATACTGTCTTTTAGTACCATACCCTCGGATACAATAAACCCGTCCGGAGTGACGGTTGTTTTAGTGACCAGTACCACTTCATCTGTTGTATTATGCATTGTAGTAACGGTAAATTCACGGGGGAATGACATTTCATCAATCCATTCCTGTTTAGCGTTTAACCTTTTTTCAAGCAGTTCCTTGTCCTCAGTATTATAAAAATTATCGTCATTCTGCCATGAATCATACATAACCGGTAAATCTGCATTCATCAGCTGTATTGTTACTCCCTTAACCTCGAAATAATACCGGTCGATATTGCCATTCAAATAGTACCGCCCTTCTGTTACTGTTGGTTCGGTGTAAGTGCTGAGGTCATGAGAGCATACGCTAGAATTAACACTGTTATGCATACCTGCCGGAGCAGACGGATTATTTTCGCATGAACATAAAAACGCCGAAAAAATCATGATGGTAAAGACAGTACTGCATATTTTGAATCTCATTTATTCACATCCTGAAATTATTCCTCAACAAGGATAAAGTCCCCGTCTTTACCGAAACCGGTCAGGGTATTTTCATCCTTAATAAATAAATATGATTGTCTATTATTATTATAGAAAACCAGCAATCCGGGTTTATCATATGTTTCATGATCAGTTTTTACTATATATTCGTGAGCAACAGAATAATCTTTTATGAAATCTTCTTTTGATTCAAGTCTTAACTTTAATGATTCTTCATCAATACCATCACCGCTGTAAAAATCTTCTCCGCCTGGCTGCCAGGATGTAATCAATTCATTAAGGTCGGCATTGCATAATTTTACAGTGTTATCCGTAACTTCAAAATAATAATTATTCACATCTCCGTTTAAATAATATTTCCCTGTTCTTACTGTTGGTTCGGTATAAGTGCTGAGGTCATGAGAGCAATTAGGATTAATATTGTCTGGTTTTTCATTTTGAATATCCTTTTTACTGATACATGAACATAAAAACGCCGAAAAAATCATGATGGTAAAGACAGTATGGCATATTTTGAATCTCATTTATTCACATCCTNNTATTCCTCAACAAGGATAAAGTCTCCTTTATCTCCGAAATTGGTCAGAGTGTTTTCATCTTTAATTGCTATTAAGTGCCCTCTTTTACCGTCAAATTCAATAAAAATATAATCAGGGATACCATTGTGATACTGCATTGTCTTAATGTGGTAATTACGGGGCTTCGAAAAATCATTAATGAACCTTTCTCTGGCATCCAGCCTTAAACGCAATAAATCCTCATCAACGCTAGCAGGGTCGTAATGAGCTTCCATACCTTCCTGCCATGAAGTAAAAAGTTCTCCGGGGTCCGTATCGCATAATTGTATAGTATTATCGGTGATTTCAAAATAATAGCTGTCAGTATCACCGTTCAGATAATATTTTCCGGTTTTTACATCAGATGGCGTATATGTTTCCAAATCAAGAGTATACTTGAATGTGTTTGTATTAATCTCATCATTGTCCGGCAATATAAAGGCACAAAGGCATGCGACGCATACTAATATACCCGATACAGCAATTATAATAGGTTTCTTTTTCATACTGTTCCCCTCCCGGTTAAGTTAGAAAAGGCGGTATAACCGCCTTTTCTAACGGTACTGTTAAATACATTATAATACTATAACAAGTAATTTATAATA
>DBCY01000022.1 GCA_002293295.1 Ruminococcus sp. UBA946
ATTCAGCAGACATTATATAAAAAATTACCATTGACATATACGAAAAAATAAAATATAATAGGAATAGAATGATTTGCTAAAAATAACTGCGGGTCAGTATAAGGGAGGAAGCTGCTTTATGACTGCGGATTATAAGGAATACAGTATTTTGAAGCTGATTGAGTCGGACGGTTACTTCCTTAACGACGAACAGAAATACCTTTGCGTTGAATTATTATCAGGCAAAATTTCCAAAGATGAATATCTGAAAAAAATTTTCAGGGAAAATATGAATTTGCTTTGGCAGAACATAACAGTATAAAATTTAAGGCTCTGCGAAAAATAATATCGCAGAGCCTTTTATTAATAACCTGGTATTAACCTGTTATTGATTTAAGCGGGTGGAATTTAATACCACCCGGATTTTAGCTAAGGAATATTTCCCTGACTAAAAACCGGATATCAATCGCTTGTTACAGCGAATATATAACCGCTTTATATTAACGGATTTGTTATAAAACCCGTAAAATTAAGAGGGATTAGCATATGCTTAATAAGCAAGCATAATTAAATGCACTACTGTAACTAAGCCTTGATACCCTGTTTGTAAGCGTCAATCATTTTCTTAACCATCTGGCCGCCTACTGAACCAACCTCACGGGAAGTAAGGTCGCCGTTGTAACCGCTCTTAAGGTTAACGCCTACTTCGCTGGCTGCTTCCATCTTAAATCTTTCAAGAGTATCTCTACCCTGTTGTGTTATAACATCTTTCATTTTTATATTCTCCTTAAAATTTTGTTACGGATATAATAAATCCGCTGTTTGTTTTTGGGGTTTGCTTTAGTATTATATACGTGCTTATTTAATATATTAGTGGTAATATTATGGCTTAACGGTAAAAGTTTGCAATGATGTTTATTGTAATTTTTTGTAATAAACAAAATTCTTTTGACAAAAATATTATTATATGATATAATATGATTTATTAATGCTGTTTTTATTTGATGCCTTTTCAAATAAATTTATACAATATTTAAGATTAGAGTTGGTGATTATAGCTTGCTAAAGTTATTATATGATAATATTAAGCTGATAATCATTGCCCTGATTGCAATAATCGTTGTTTTTATGATTGTTATTATGCTTAGCCTGTCATATGGCGGAGATACAATCAGAACGCCTTATATCACAGAAATAACCGGCGCGGGCAGCATTTCCCAGGGGAGCAAAAGGATTTCCGCCTTAAAGAAATCAAAGATTAAAAGCGGCGACATAATCGCCGCGAACGAAGGCAGTTCCATCCGTATTATGATAGACGACGACAAATATATTACCATTGAGGAAAACAGCTCAGTCGGTCTTTATTATACTGAAGTTTCCGGCAAGGGCAGTATTGAGGTAAGTATTTCCGAAGGCGCCGTTATTTGTCAGCTTGATAATCCCCTTAAGGAAAATTCGTTTTTTAAAGTAAAGACCCCGAATTCCGCTGTCGATGTAAGGGGTACTGTTTTCAGGGTGGATTTTGATTATGCCGAAACCTATATGGGTTATGAGGATGTTTATATTACCGAAGTTCAGAATTTTTCAGGTTCGGTTAATATACAGCTGTATGATTTAAATAAGGAAGCTGTCGATTCGCCCATGCTCTTGATTGAAAGGACGTCGGCAAAAATGATTTCGGCGGCAGACGTAAGTCAATACATATATTTAAACCATGACACCGATATGTTCGGTTTGACTGAAAGAGCTATACTTGAGTTAATAAGAATAAGCGTTTCAAACGGGCTTGCCTATTCACCCGACGAACTTAACACCGCCCATAAAGCCATCGTACGAAACAAATATAATTCCATAACAGATTCCTCCGTCTTTTCAGTTTCCGAAGAGGAAACCGCTTCGACGGCTTCCGGAACATCAGCTTCCGTTACAACCGAACCGCCGGATACAGTAAGCTCGGCGGAAACTTCACGGACTCAGCCCGGAACGCTGGCAACAACCCGCCAGACTCATGTTTATACGACCTTTTCAGGGGAAAAATGGTGGGAGATTATTAATCCCAACCCTGAGGCGGACGATAATTCCGGTTTTGATGACGGAGGCGTTTCTGAACAGTTTTCCGCCGTTACGGAAATTAATCCCGATAATATTGAAGGAACATATTTCATGCCCAGCTAAGGTATAAAAAACTAAGAACAGAGCCGTTCAACTGCCGGTTCTCAGAGAAACGAGGTATTATGCTGAAGAATTTTAAAATTCCGCTTATTTTAGGTACAGTAGCCATAATTACCGTTATTGCCACTGTTATTATTCTTAATTCAGGCGGCGGCGTCTACGGGATCAGTATTTCGGACGCTTACGGAGCAGTAAGCATTTCCGGTGAATCAAACGGTTCTTCCGGAGTTTCGTCGGGTACCGTATTAAAAAAGGGAGATACCTTAACCGTAGGCGAGGGCGCTAACTGCACGATTTTATATAAAGGAAAAAAGAATTCCGAAAACAATTACATAGTGCTGGCAGAAAATACGCAGATTCTCATCAGCGATAACTTTAAAGGCAATAACAAAGGACAGATTTACCTGAACCACGGCTCCCTGATTTGTAATTTAAAGGATGAGGATAAGGGTGAAATCGAAGTCCGTACAGCCGATTCTTTGGTATACCCCGCAAACTCCGTTATCAAAATTTCATATTATACAGATGAAACGGAGGCCTATACCGAGGTTTTCAGTTTTGCCGGTTTTCCTAAAATCCAGCTTTGTAACGCACAGGGCGAAAAAGTAAACAGCGTCGAATATTTAAATGAAAAGGTAACGGGACGTATTGAAATAAATAAATTAGGGCCTGTTTTCCAGTATCTTAATATAAAATTTGAACTTAGCGAGCTTACGGCTTTTGATTTGAAAACGCTTCTGACTATATCGGCTCTCGTTACGGATTTTCCCTATACAACCGCGGAACTGAAGGAAGCATATGACATTGCCCCCGATTCTCCTGGCGATATTACTGAACCGGGTGATGCCGTAATCCCCCCGGATGAAAATATTCAGACAGCCGAGCCTATTGTAACGGATACTGCCGGCATGCCGACCTCCAGCCAGACCGTAACGCCGCCTCAGACGCAGCCTCCTGTGACTACACAGCCCCCGGTCACGACAAGACCGCCTGTGACAACGGCAAAACCGCCGGCTTCTTCAACAGCCGCTCCGGCGACGACGACTGTTAATACTAATATATATGTGGTTACCGTCATTATTGACGGAGAGGAAACAATTCAGGAGGTCCGCCACGGCGAAGACGCAGAAAAACCTGAAGACCCCGATATTGAGGGGTTAGTATTCATAGGCTGGGACAACTCATTTGAAAATATAACCGATGATACCGTTATTACAGCTATGTTTGAAAATGACGGGGGAACGGGCGGTCTTACCCATAATGTAACATTTGATATAGCCGGAACCCTTACCGATGTTTTTGTTAAAGACGGCGAAGCCGCAACGGCGCCTGACACGTCATTTATTGACGGATATACTTTCATCGGATGGGATAAAGATTTCTCATATATAACCTCTGATATTACCGTAACCGCATTTCTTATTCCTGATGAGTATACCGTGGATTTTGTTATAGAAGGGTATCATTATCCCGTAAATGTTTTGCATGGTCAGAGTGCGATTCCTCCGTTTACTCCGACATCAGATTCAAACGGCAATCTTTTCCTCGGCTGGGATATGCAATTTACAAGAGTAACTTCCGATATGACTGTTAACGCAAGATTCAGCAATTCCAACAATATCTACGATGTTACGTTTATTATTGAGGACGAAACTTATGTTGTTCAGGTAAGGAGCGGGGAAAGCGCTGTTCCTCCGTATACGCCTATTTACAACATATACGACCAGATTTTCGTAGGATGGAACAGAAGCCTCGATAATATCACGTCAGATACGACCATAACGGCTGTTTTCCGATAAGTTCTATAATGGGTTATACCAATCCGGAAATGTTTGGTATAACCTGTTTTAATTAACTATATCCCGCAAATCTTAATATTTATTAAATATAACTGTGACAGTTTTGTGTTCATATATTGTTAAATAAAATTAATGGTGAATTGAATATTTCAAAAGAGTTACAATTTAAACACAATAACATTCAATGTTTAAAATATTATTACAATTTTTATTATAGGTGGAAAACAACCGCGTTTAATGTTATAATTACTTATGCTTATTACTATATTAACTTATGAGGCTAATTACATATGAAAAAACAATTCAGGCTTAAAGCTGCGATACAAAAAGATAAAATATTCCCGAGACTGTGCTTATCCCCAAGTCTTGCCGGAGTATTGATATTTTTTTTAGTGCCGTTCTGCGTTGTAATATTTTATTCGTTTGTTGACAACCCGATTAATAAGGAGTTTGTATTTTTCGATAACTTTATCAGTGTAATCAAGAATTCAGCATTCAGGAAGGCTTCATGGAACACTTTCATGTTTTCCGTTGTCACCGTTCCTCTTGCGGTTGTATTTTCTATGCTGCTTGCGATGATGCTGGATACGAAAATTCCTTTCGTCAGTCAGTTCCGAACCAGTTTTTTATGCCCAATGATGGTTCCCGTGGCTTCGGTCGTATTAATCTGGCAGGTGGTTTTTCATTACAACGGAGTTATCAATCAATTTTTGGCAAACAACGGACTGGACAGAATTGACTGGCTGAAATCAGGTTATGCGATGATTGTTATCGTCCTGCTGTTTTTATGGAAAAATCTCGGATATAATATGATACTGTTTTTATCGGCTCTGAATAATATACCGCAGGACCTTATGGAAGTAGCGACCCTTGAAGGCGCCGGTGAAATGTATAAATTCTGGAGGATAAAAATAAAATACCTATCGCCGACCATCCTTTTCGTATCGGTCCTCTCTCTTATAAACTCGTTCAAGACATTCCGTGAGATTTATCTTCTTACCGATAATTACCCTTATGATTCGATATATATGCTCCAGCATTTTATGAACAATACCTTTGCTTCCCTTGATTATCAGAAGCTTTCGTCAGCCGCAATCATAATGTCGATAGTAGTTATAATAATAATCGGCGGATTGTTTATAGCTGAGAACAGGTTTGGAAAGGATGTTGAAGGTTGATAAAAAAGTCTGCTGATGCGCATAAACGCAAAAATATACGGGCAAAAAGACGTCATAAGATTTTAATGGTTATTCTGACTGTTTTTGCGGCTTTCGCCACCGTAATCTTTCTTTTGCCCACAGTCCTTACCATTGCCAACTCATTTATGGATTCGTCGGAAATTTCGGCAAATTACGGCTCTGTTTTTGCCCGGACCGAAGAAGGCGGAAAAGTATATATTTCCGAAGCGATAAACCTCAAATTCATACCGGACATGGTTTCTTTCTCCCAGTATAATTCAGTATTGTTCAAAAGCCCTGATTATCTGTTCAAATTCTGGAATTCGGTTATTCTTGTCGTTCCCATTGTAGTTTTCCAGCTGGGCACGGCTTCGCTCGCGGCATATGCCTTTGCGCGTCTGAAGGGACGGCTGAAGGAAATCGTATTTTTTATCTATATTATTATAATGCTTATGCCCTATCAGGTAACACTTGTTCCTAACTACCTTATTTCTGACTGGCTTGGCATTCTGAATACAAGATGGGCTATAATTCTGCCCGGCGTTTTTACGCCGTTCTCAGTTTTCCTTCTGACAAAAATCATGCGCCGTATACCTGTGTCTTATATTGAAGCCGCCAAGCTGGACGGAGCAGGTGAAATGCAAATCTTTGCGCATATCTGTATGCCGCTGTGTAAAAGCGCGCTGTATTCGGTTGCAATACTTGTTTTTATCGACTACTGGAACATGGTCGAACAGCCCCTGATTTTACTGGACGACATGAACCTGTATCCGCTGTCTGTTTTCCTGTCGCAGATTAACACCGGCGAAATCGGTCTGGCTTTCGCCGTAGCCACTGTTTATATGATTCCCACGCTGCTTATGTTCTTATACGGCGAGGATTACCTTGTTGAGGGCATTACCTATTCCGGAGGATTAAAAGGCTAGTACCAATTAACAATTAAAAATTAACAATGGTGGTATACCGCCTGAGGCGGTATGATTTTTATTATATTGTAA
>DBCY01000047.1:0-10353 GCA_002293295.1 Ruminococcus sp. UBA946
AATTCGGCAATTACTATTCCAATTCCAAATGAAATATGTTATACTGTTTATTAAGAGTTTTAAATGACCGGAGTTTTATTTATAAAGAATTTATATTGAAAGGAGGGTTATTGATATGAAAAATTTCTGGCGTATATTATGGATTGCGGCGGTTGCTTTGGGAGGAGTCACCCTTGTAAAAATCGCTATGGAAATTCTTAAGCTTGACAGCAAAAAGTATATTGAAGTAGAGTGACAGAGGAATGAGGAGTAAGGAATAGGGAGTAAGGTATGAGGGTTAATACTGTTATTAATCCCCATTACCCGAAACACGGACTTGTAAAATGAATAAATATCAAAAACTGGCGGGGAATACAATTGTCTTTGCCGTCGGTTCTTTCGGAGCCAAACTGCTGAGTTTTTTTCTCGTAAGGCTTTATACCGACCGTATGTCGCCTGCCGATTACAGCACAGCCGACCTAATTTATCAGACGGTAAACGTGCTGTATCCGGTGCTGACGCTTTCTATGGCGGACGCGGTTATAAGGTTCGGGCTTGACAGGGATTATAATAATAAAAAAGTATTTTCAGTCGCTGTTTTTTCAACGGCGGCGGGTATGACGCTTCTTGCTTTGCTGTCGCCTCTTTTCAACGTTATAGATGCTTTTAACGGATACGGGTTCTTAATATATGTATTCTGCTACTGCTCATGCTTCCGTCAGATTGCGTCGTCGTTCGTCAGGGCAAAAGGATATGTAAGGCTTTTTGCCGCCGACGGGATTATGGCTACGCTTACAATCGTCATATGCAACTGTATTTTCCTTATTGGCTTTGATATGGGTGTTAAGGGATATATCCTGTCAATCATCGTCTCGGATATACTGTCGTTCACCGGGCTGTGCGTTATCGCCGGACTGCACAAATATATTGACTTGAAAAGCGTCACAGTTAATATGCTCAGGGAAATGCTCAGATATTCGGCACCTTTAATCCCGACATACGTTTTATGGTGGATAACGTCGGCTTCGGACAGATGGTTTGTCATCGGCATGGTTTCGGAATATGACAACGGGATTTACAGCGCAGCTTACAGGATACCCACCCTGCTCATGATGCTCACCACCCTTTTCTTTCAGGCGTGGCAGATGTCCGTTATTGAAAACAAGGACGATAAAACCCTGTCACGGTTTTACAGCCAGATTTACAATACATATACATCCCTTATTTTCATTGCGGCGGCTGGAATCATCATGGTCGTAAAACCCTTTACTCAGGTTCTTGTCAGCAAGGAATACTTTTTTTCATACCATTATACGCCCATACTCATTCTGGCTATGGTATTCCAGTGCTTCTGCGTGTTTTTATCCAGCGTATACAACGTAAAGAAAAAATCAGTGAACGCTATGCTTACCAGTCTGGCGGCGGCGGCAATAAATATTATCCTTAATATAGTCCTAATCCCGAAATACGGCGTTTACGGAGCCGCCATAGCAACGGCTACGGCATACGGGGCTTGCTATATTATACGCATATTCGACGTTAAAAGCTATATTCAGTTCAGAGCTTACCATATCAAAACAATTATAAACCTGGTTATAGTTACATATATGACAAGCGTCGCCATACTTGAGCCTAAACTGAAATACTTGCAGCTTATTGTTCTTTTTATACTGATAACCTTATTCAACTTTGAGGCGGTACTCAGCACTTTTCGGAAAGTTATAAACAAAAAAAGACCTGAGGCTTAATAAAGTTGTGTGCACACAGCGGAAAAACGAGGGATTTTTTACTGAAAAATATAATCATAGCCGGTCCTTCAAGGGCTGGAAAATCAACCTTTGCAAAGAAAATTAACGAAGAGCTGGGCTGCTTTGTTATAAGCCTTGATAAGCTTGCCGCCGTTTTTGACGGGGCATATCCGCAGCTTAATATCGGACTTAACCGCAACCGGCATGAAACCTCCGATAATTTAGCTCCGTTCCTCGGTCATTTCCTCGGCGCGTTTTCTTCGGGAAACGGCACCGTTTATGAGCTTAACCTGAGAGCGCATGACATCAAAGGAAATAAATTTGTTCTGGAGGGCGGGTATTTTAATTTCAACATGATACTTCCTGTGTTGAAAATGTATGGGATTAATAATTTAAAAGATAGCTTCCATCTGATTGGTCTGGTTCAGAACCGGAAAACAGCGGATGAGTTTATCAGTGATTTCAGGAAGCATGACACGGAAGACGACTGGACGTACGGTTTTAGTGAAAACGAGCTTAGAGAAATCAGTGAGGAGCTCATTTCATTCAGCCTGTCCATGACTGAACATCTGAATAAATACGGTTTTACGGTTTATGACACCTCACGTGACCGGGAACAGGTTTTAAGTCAGATTATCAGGGATATTACCGTTGATTCGATATAATTCAATGAAAATAAAAGAACGGAGAAAAATATTATGTCCGAACATATAATATACCAGGAGCTTCACAAGGAATACCCCCGCTATTTCTGGCAGACCGGCAAGGATGAAATTTTTACAGAGGATATGAAGCTTTTTACTTTGCAGAGCAATAACTCCACTTATGCGCTGGCGGTTCTGGGTTCGCTACGGTGCGTACTAGAAATAAAACAAACAGGAATAAAGGGAAAGGGATATATAAATGAAGTACAATGATATGTTATTCAAGATACCGCAGGAAAGCTCTGCTTATGAATCTGATTCATCTTTTGTTGTATCTATGATTGAAAGCATAATTAAAAATGCAATTGATACGAATAATAATAAAATTGTTTTAAATACGAATCTTCGACTTGGCTTACCTATGGAGAATATTAATAAAATAGCCGGTCCTATTATCGAGGCTTGGGCATTTGAAATTTTTTATAACATTAACATAGAAGCAAACAATAATTATCATTTGATTAATGTTGAAAGTTGTCATCGTCTTGATAAAGCTGATGTTATACTACAATTTAAAAAGAATGACACTGCTATAACAGCTAATGTTGATTCAAAGGCTACGGCAGAAGATATTAAGAGTTCTGGGAAAAGTCCGAATATAACATCTTATAGGCGTATACGCACCGCATACATAGAAGACCCTGACTTTATGTTTATAATTCTTTCGCTTAAACATAAGGTTTACTCCGAGCGTAATGCTCAAACCTCATTAATTGATGGTATTATGGAAATAGTAAAATATAACGCTTATGATTTAAAGTTTATATCTGAAACGGATATAAGTTATAATCCTGCTCTAGGCGCGGGGCAAATACAAATAAAAGATATTCACTATGTTAATTATCAAAAACGCTCCACTTGGGAATTCTGCCAATTACTTGATAAAAAATACTTGAATTCGTCAAAGCGAACATTCAATGATTGGTATAATGAGGCGGTAAAAAACAAATGGATAAAGCTATAAAAATAATTCAAGGCGATTGTATTGATGTAATGAAAGATATCGGTACTGAAACGGTAGATTTAATTGCAACAGACCCTCCATATAATCTAATGAAGGATTATGGTAACGATAGTGACAAACGTACGTACTCTGAATATATTGATTTTTCAAGACAATGGCTGACAGAAGCAAAACGGGTATTAAAACCGTCGGGAACACTTTACCTTTTTATGGGTGTTCGTTATATTTCGTATATCTATGAAATTCTAGAACAAGAATTAAATTTTATATTTAATTCTTGGATTTCTTGGTGCTACACACAGGGAATAGGAAAAACCAAAGGTTTCAGTCCTCGTCATGATGATATTTTAATGTTTACAAAAACAAAAAAATTTAAATTTAATTTAGATAATGTCCGTGTTCCTCAAAAATTTTATAGAAGCATAAATAACATGCGCGGAGCTAATCCGGGTAATGTTTGGGAATTTTCACATGTACATTATTGTCAAGCTAATAGACAAAATCATCCTACTCAAAAACCGGAAGCTATATTTGAGAGGATAGTGCTTGCATCAACAAATAAAGGTGATTTAGTATTAGACCCATTTTGTGGTTCAGGCACTGCTTTAAGAGTATGTCAGCAAACGGACAGAAATTGCATTGGAATTGAAATTAATGGTGATTACGTTCAAATGGTAAAAGACAGATTATTAAAACCGTTTTCGGGTTTTGACAGTATAGATAAGCGTATGTTGCGAATACCAAATGACTTAAACAACGAAAATATACGTGATGAATATATATTAAATCATGTAAATTGGTTTTTACAAAACCACTCTAATGAAGCTGATGAGTTTTTAAAGAGAGTATATGAAAAATATACGGAAAAAGCACAGGATGATTCGGAACAATTGGTATTGTTTTCATAAAGAAAAATATTACATCTCAGAAATGTATAATTGGGAGATATAGCGAAAAATTTAAAATTCCAAATGTATATTTCAAACGAAAGGAATATGAATAAATTATGCCTAACCAAATCAAATACCAGGAGCTTCACAAGGAATACCCCCGCTATTTCTGGCAGACCGGCAAGGATGAAACCTTTACAGAGGACATGAAGCTCTTCACTTTACAGAGCAGGAATTCCACCTATGCGCTGGCGGTTCTGGAGGACGGCTTCATCTGCCATGTTTATTACGGAAAAAAAATCGAGGACAACGACCTTTCCTACCTTTTAAGGCTGGATGAAAACCCTTGGACGCTTAAAACAAACGAACGCGACAAGGGCACCTTTATGGATACCCTTCCGTTTGAATACCCCTGCCACGGCACTGGCGACTACCGCGAACCCTGCCTGATGATTAACGACAGGGACGGTATGTCCTCCTGCGAAATAAAATATGTTTCACACAGGATTTATGCCGGAAAACCGGCTATTGAGGGTATGCCCGCGACATTCGCCGGTGAAGGCGAAGCCTCCACCCTTGAGTTGTTATGTAAAGACGAACCGTCGGGGCTTGAGGTTACCCTTGTATATACCGTTTTCCATGAGCTTGATGTTATTGCAAGGAGCGTACGGCTTAAAAACGCCTCCCCCGACGATATTAATATAAAACGCGTGCTTTCTGCCTGCGTTGATTTTGATACCGACAAATTCGATTTAATTACCCTTAACGGTTCATGGGCAAGGGAGCGTGTTATGGAACGCTCGCGTCTTCATCACGGCAAGCAGGGCATCGATTCCGTCAGGGGCGAATCCTCTCATCAGAACAATCCTTTCTTCGCCCTTGTTTCGAACAATACCGGCGAGGATACCGGTGAAGCCTACGGTTTTAATTTTGTTTACAGCGGCAACTTCTTTGCCCAGGCGGAGGTTACCCAGCATAAGAAAACCCGTGCCGTTATGGGAATCAACCACTTTGACTTCAACTGGCTTTTAGAGCCGTCGGAAACCTTTTCCGCCCCCGAAGTTATCATGGTGTATTCATCCGAAGGCATAGGGAATATGTCCAGAACCTTCCATGACCTTTACAGGAACCATCTTATCAGGGGTGAGTATAAAAACAAACGCCGCCCTGTGCTGATTAACAACTGGGAGGCTACATACTTCAGTTTTGATACCGATAAGCTTATTTCAATAGCACGGCAGGCTTCAAAGCTGGGTATTGAAATGCTTGTTATGGACGACGGCTGGTTCGGGCGCCGCGATTCCGACAACAGTTCCCTCGGAGACTGGTTTGTATATGAAAAGAAAATAAAAGGCGGGCTTAAATACCTTGTTAACGAGGTTAACAAGCTCGGTATGAAATTCGGGATTTGGTTTGAGCCGGAAATGGTATCTCCCGATTCGGAGCTTTTCAGGGAGCATCCCGAATGGGCAATACAGATAAAGGGGCGGTATATGTCGCAGTCCCGCGGACAGTATGTTCTTGATTACTCGAATAAAGAAGTCCGCGACCATATCTACGGAATGATGAAAAAAATCCTCGATTCGGCTAATATCGAATATATAAAATGGGATATGAACCGTCAGCTTACCGAAGCAGGTTCGTCCTCGCTCCCGAAAAACCGCCAGAGGGAGCTTTGGCACAGGTATGTTCTGGGCGTTTATGACGTCATGGAAAGGCTTACGTCCGATTATCCCCATATCCTTCTTGAAAACTGTTCGGGCGGAGGGGCAAGGTTTGACCCCGCAATGCTTTATTATTCCCCGCAAATATGGTGTTCCGACGACACAGACGCCATAGAGCGGCTTAAAATACAGCACGGCACTTCAATATGTTATCCCGTATCGGCAATGGGCGCTCATGTTTCCGACTGCCCCAACCATACGGTAGGAAGAACGACAAGCTTTAAGACAAGGGGTCATGTCGCAATGGCAGGGACGTTCGGTTATGAGCTTGACGTTACTAAAATCCCTGAGGCTGACAGAAACTCCATTCCCGTTCAGATTGAGGAATTCAATGAATTTAATCATCTGAGCCGTGAAGGCGACCAGTACCGGATAGGCAACGTTTTTGAGGATAATATGTGGGATGCCTGGATGTTCGTCTCAAAGGACAAATCCGAGGCGCTGTTCACCTTCGTTCAGGTTCTGGGACGCCCCAATTACCGCTCGCGCCGTATCAAGCTTAAAGGTCTTAACGAAAAAACCCTTTATAAAAACACGGAAAGCGGCGAAATCCACAGCGGTTCAGCATTAATGAACGGCGGTATCAATATTTCCCTGCACGGGGATTTCAGCTCAAAAATTATTCATTTTACAGCGGAACGCTTTTAGTTGTTAGTGAATAGTAGTCAGTAGCTAGTATTTGTGCAGTAATTACTTGTTTTGCGAGTGTTGAAATTGCGCATAACTAATAATATTACTGCTGACAACTAATTACTTTTTACTAACTGCTTCCTACTCCACTGTTCATTCATAATGGGACATATAAATATTTTTAGCTACCCCCCTTGACACTCCACTTGACTGTAATGATATTATAGCTTTGCGGAGGGAATCCGTAAAGAATAATATTATTTATAAGGAGGGTTGATTTTATATGTATAAAATCGGAGAACTTTCAAAGCTTTGCAGTCTGCCTGTAAAAACCCTGCGTTATTATGACAGCGAAGGAATTTTGTGCCCCGACTACACCGACAGCTTTACGGGATACCGCTATTATTCGGCGAATAAGCTTTTCGACTGCCACCGTATAATCGCGCTTAAAGAACTTGGGTTCACGCTTGATGAAATTAAAGAGCAGTTCAGTCTTACAAGCCTCGAACTCAGAAAACTTATTGCCGTTAAGCTTAACGAACTTTCGGAACAGGAGCTTGAAACAAAACGCCGCATCAAAGTCCTAAAAGAAATTGATTCGTCTTTAAAGGAAGACAAATCCCTGTTCAGCATTGTTGTGAAGAAAAGCGAAGCCTTTTATACGGTTTATACGAGAAAAATTCTGAACAGCCGCTTTGAAGCGCATAATATTATATCAGAAATGCGCAGCTCTTTACCGCAGAATATTCTTGGGGAAAGAAGCGTTATCATTGATTATGAAACGGAATTCAATCAAAACAGCTTTGATACCGGGATATGTGTTGAACTGAAAGGCGCAGTGCCCCAAAACTGCGGATATGAAAAAAAGCAAATCGTATTCTGTGATGAAACGGCAAGCTTAATCTGCACCCCTGAGCAGTATGATGAAGCGCTTATTGAGCTTTATAAGCATATTCACGATAACATGCTTCAGGTCGTCGGCGCAGTATACAGAATTATTTACGGGGATAAAACAGTAGAAATTAAAATCCCCGTATGCAGGATGCATGAGGAATTCATACAGCGGGACGAAACCGAGGAATTTGAAACGGTGTTTGAAGATGACGAAAGTGTAATCGGGCATTGGGAGGTTGTGGATTTTCTGCCCAGCAGGGAGCATTTCAACCCCGAAAAGAAAAAATCCATGCTGACTGACAACTCTGTCCGCGAGTATTATTTTCTCCCCGGCGGCGAATGGTACTGGTGCTTCGGGTGGACGAAAGGGTTTCTTTTATCAAATTCATTTTATCCTCAAAGGCGTTGTAAAAACCGCTATACAACCGAAAGAATAAACGGAGAGCATTATCTCTTTGCCGAAATGAAATACCCGCAGTATTTTAAGGGCGGCAAAACAGAGCTTTTGGTTCTAAAGCAGCTTGACTGCAAGAGATACACAAAGGATGAGATAGCCGTAAAGGATATTATTCCCGACGCGCCTGCCGACGACGATAAAATCCTCGGTAAATGGGAGGTTTGCGATTTTATTAAGAATCCCGATAATTTTTCGCTTGACGTATTAAACAAAGTATACCCGAAAGAAGCCCTTTACTGGCTGTCGGCTGAATTTTTACCCGGCGGGGGATTAATCAGCCGTTTCAATGACGGCAGAACCGACGGAAGCCCTGTATGTAGATGGGTAACCGGAAATGTTATATGTACTCCTAAGGAAACGGTTTCGATGTATAGATACCGCGAATATAACGGCATTAAATACCTTTTCATACAGTGGAAAAGCGGAGATTATATATTCGGAAAAATGGAACCCCACTGGTATGTGTTTACGAGGGGTGAGGAGTAAGGAATGAGTGAAGCCGCGAATCCGGATTTAAGAAAAGGAGATACTTATTATGGAAAGAAATAATATTTTGCCGGACACCACCATTTTTGACGATGCTTCGCTGACAGAAAAATTACATTTTTCTCTTGTTGACACCGTATTTACCGACGAATTGAACGGCGAATTTAAAAGACTTATCGCCTTGCTTGAAAAAATGTGCATTACCGCAAGGGAAAAGGGGTATAACGCGCTTGTTGAGCACAGCGATGAAGAAATAAACCCGGTTTTTAACACCATTTTGTATTTTGTTATAAAAAACAAAGATGTTTTTAAGGGAGAAAGCACGGACTTGCTCTACTGGATAAAACCCATGCTTTTATCGCACAAAATAAAGGGCGCCGGATATATAAAATCAATACTTATATATGAAGGAATAAGAATGATAATTTATCAGGGGTTATCGCCGGAACTGTTAAAATTCCGCCTGAACTGTATAATCGGCAATTTTTTACCGTTGATCTAGTTAGTTATTATATTATTAATTGCCGCTTGTTTCCCATTGCGCAGAGCGTCCCAAGCATTTAAATAATCGCCGTCAGGCGATACTGCCATTGTTAATTGGTGCTAGTACCTCGTAACACCTGAAAGTTATATATGATTAATTAAAATCATACCGCCGCAGGCGGTATACCGCCATTGTTAATTGTTAATTTTTAATTGTTAATTGGTGCTAGTACTCCATAACAGCTAAAAGTTACGATATAATAATAAAAACATACCGCCGCAGGCGGTATACCGTCATTGTTAATTGTTAATTTTTAATTGTTAATTGATACCGGAGCAGGGGGTAAGCTATGAAACCGATTGTTTTTAATCCCGAGGAACCGTTTTCGCATTTCAAGGCGGCTTATAAACAAAAACGGATTGTTGACGGCATACTGAATATTAACCTTTACAGCGGTATCGTAATGGCGGCGCTATCCTTTCCCGCTATTTACAACGACCCCTTGATGCTGGCGGTATTTTCGCTTTTCAACGTACTTCTTATCGGCGCAAACATAGCGGCGCGCTTTAAAAAGCTTGACCTTTTTATCATCGGCGCGCTTAGTTCAATGGCTTTATGTATGGCTCTTCTGGGAAAAGGTATTTCCTACCTGGTATTTTTATACCTTTTCTTTACCGTATACCAGTTCTGCGTTCATAAAGCGGTACTTAACGACAAAGAGCTTTCAAGGCTTGTGGGGTATCCCCATTTCTCCGAACACCTTGCTAACGCGTCTTTCGTTACCCGAATCCTTCATAATGCCGTTGACGCCGAAAGCGCTGAAGAAGATTTAACTCCTTTTAATCCCGCAGCCTTTACGGTATTGCCGGACCGTTCCGCCGGACTTGATATGGAAAGCATTTCACTTGACGGATATAAATCAGACAAAGCGGAAGCTAAAAAGCCTGGGGTTTCCTTAAAAAAAGAAGAATTAACGAAAACAAGCCCTACAGTTCAGGAAAAAATTATAAGTATTGTTAATATACCCGATGAAAACAATGAAAAAGAAACTGATGTTCTTTCGCTTGCACCTCCGCCGACGCCCGTCGCCCCTCCTGTTTTTGACCCGCAGGAATACAGCCGGACTGTCGAGGAAGAAATAGCCCGCGGCATATCCGTTCCCGACAGTCAGCCGGATGCGGTTATCATCAGTCAGCAATCCGAAAACACCGAAGAAGCTTCTTTGGAATATCCTTATACAAACGATGATTTTGATGATAATCCCGATTATATTGATTTATTAAGTTAGGGCTTTAATAAAAAACCCCAAAGCCGCTTGAAACCGAGAGATTTCAAGCGGCTTTGGCTATGACGAAATAATATGGCATTATAATACTAGGGCGTGTTCGATAAT
>DBCY01000047.1:10466-14211 GCA_002293295.1 Ruminococcus sp. UBA946
ATTTTCGAACACGCCCTAATCCGAATATTCCCTTCTTTTTGCCGCATTGCGTCGTCTTCCCCTTTGACAGGCGGCAGCCTGTCTTTATCGTCAATCCTAGCACTGCAACAAAAATCTGTGAAATATTTTGCAATTATTTTAACCGCGTTGTTTGTTTTGTATGATATGCACATAAATACAATGTAAAAATTTTTTAATAAAATTATAAAATACAGTTGATATTAAACGTTTAGTTTGATATAATTAGTTTGATAATTATAATTTCATGAATATGGCATTATAATTGGCATGATATTTGAACACCCCGGTCATGCATATTAAAGATTAAGGAATGATTATAGTTATGAAATTCGGTTTTTTTGACGATACCCGCAAAGAGTATGTCATCACATCCCCTAAAACACCTTATCCCTGGATAAACTACCTTGGTACGCAGGACTTTTTCGCGTTAATCTCCAATACGGCAGGGGGGTATCATTTTTATAAGGACGCAAGGCTGGCGAGAATTACCCGTTACAGATATAATAACGTCCCGGTAGACACCGGAGGACGCTACTTTTACATAAATGACGGCACAACGGTATGGAATCCCGGATGGTCGCCCGTAAAAACAGAGCTTGACAGCTATGAATGCCGGCACGGTATGGGTTATACGATAATTTCAGGCAGGAAAAACAGCCTTTCAGCCGAGGTGACCTTCTTTGTTCCGCAGGATTTTACAGGCGAGGTTCAGAAGGTTGTTTTGAAGAATGAGGGAAATACAATAAAAACCTTCAAGCTTTTTTCGTTTGTTGAGTGGTGCCTTTGGGACGCCCAGGACGATTCCTCAAACTTCCAGAGGAATTTCAATACGGGTGAGGTCGAGATTGTCGGTTCGGCGATTTTCCATAAAACCGAATATAAGGAAAGGCGGAATCATTTTGCTTTTTATGCCGTGAATGATTCCATAGACGGGTATGATACAGACAGGGAATCCTTCATGGGGCTTTATAACGGCTTTGACAATCCGCAGACCGTTTTAGCCGGAAAACCAAATATGTCCGTTGCCGACGGCTGGTCGCCGGTCGCTTCGCATTATAAGGAAATCACACTTGAAGCCGGAGAGACCAGAACCCTTGTTTTTATACTGGGGTATGTCGAAAACAAATTTGAGGAAAAATTCAATTCCGACGGCTCTGTGAACAAATCAAAAGCTTTCGAAATGATTAAGCAGTATGACACCGCAGAAAAAGCCGACGCCTCGCTTCTTTCATTAAAAAATACATGGGACAGGCTTCTTTCAAGGTATACCGTTAAATCCTCCGATGAAAACCTGAACAGGATGGTAAATATCTGGAACCAGTACCAGTGCATGGTTACATTCAATTTATCGCGTTCGGCTTCATATTTTGAAAGCGGTATCGGGCGCGGAATGGGTTTCCGCGACTCCAATCAGGACCTGCTCGGCTTCGTGCATCAGATTCCGGAACGCGCAAGGGAAAGAATACTCGATATAGCGGCAACCCAGCTTGAGGACGGCGGCAACTATCACCAGTATCAGCCGCTTACCAAAAAAGGCAACGACGCGGCAGGGACGAATTTCAACGACGACCCCCTCTGGATGATTCTTTCAACGGCGGCATATATAAAGGAAACCGGAGATTATGCCATCCTCGACGAAATGGTTCCCTATAAAAATGATGAAACGCTGGCTCAGCCTTTGCTTGACCACCTGAAAAGGTCGTTTGACCATGTCGTGAATAATAAGGGACCCCACGGACTTCCGCTAATCGGACGCGCCGACTGGAACGACTGCCTTAACCTTAACTGTTTTTCGGCGACTCCGGGCGAAAGCTTCCAGATTACCACCTCCAAGGAGGGCAAGGTTGCCGAATCCGTTATGATTGCCGGCATGTTCACATTTATAGGTCCCGAATATGCGGCGCTCTGCCGTAAAAAAGGCTTGCTTGAGGAAGCTGAAAGGGCGCAGAATGAAATTGACATTATGGCAAAGGCGATTATGGAACACGGCTTTGACGGCGGCTGGTTTTTAAGGGCATACGACGACTTCGGCAGGAAGGTCGGTTCAAAGGTGTGCGAAGAGGGTAAAATCTTTATTGAACCGCAGGGCTTCTGCGTAATGTCGGGTCTCGGAAAGGAAACCGGCGACGATATAAAAACAATGGACAGCGTAAAAAAATACCTTGATACCAAATACGGGCTTGTGCTGAATAACCCCGCTTTCACAAGATATTACATCGAATACGGCGAAATATCCACCTACCCCGGCGGCTATAAGGAAAACGCTGGGATATTCTGCCATAACAACGCGTGGATAATCTGCGCCGAAGCTATGCTCGGCAGGGGTGATACTGCGTTTGAATACTATTCTAAAATCGCGCCCGCCTACCTTGAGGATATTTCTGACATCCACAGGACAGAGCCTTATGTTTATGCCCAGATGATTGCCGGCAAGGACGCAAAACGCCACGGCGAAGCCAAGAACAGCTGGCTGACGGGAACCGCCGCCTGGAACTTTGTAGCCGTTTCACAGTATATACTCGGAATCATCCCCGAATATGACGGTCTGAAAATCGAGCCGTCAATCCCCGCCTCATGGGACGGCTTTTCCGTATCCCGTTTCTACAGAGGCGCGACATACAATATCAGGATTGAGAACCCCGGTCATGTCTGCAAGGGAGTAAAATCCGTTGCCGTTGACGGAAATGCTGTTAAGGGGAATGTACTCCCCGTTTTTGACGGCGGCACACATGACGTTCTGGTTATTATGGGATAACGTGAAATATATATGTTTAATATGACAAAGGGGCGGTTATTAACCGCCTCCTTTTTTATATTATTATATATTTTAAGACGCTATGTATTTAACGAAGCGATTATTTATCATTTTCACTCCGTATCCTTGTGTACATCGAAACAATTGCCCCGCAGACATCGGTAACATAATCCTTATTGTGTTTTTCAAGTTCGTTCATGAGTGCGATAACAGTATATAGTTCCGATACCTTAATATCATCCTTCCCTAAAAAATCAAGCGGAACATTTGTGAAGTTCGCAATCGCAAAAAGGCTTGCTGTGCTTGGAAGCGAACCCCCCTGCTCAATTTTTTGAATCTGTTCAATACTAAGATTTACAGCTTCCGCAAATTTTTCCTGTGTTAAATGACATATATTTGTTCTTACAAATTTTATGTTTTTACTCAGATTTTCCACACTGCTTTTATAATTCATAAGCTCACCTATACTACTTTCATTACAGTAACAGATAATATTATTACATATATTTAAACATATATACAAATTTATGATAACGTAATTATATTCAGGCATATAATAATATAATTATTATATAGGTTCACAAAATGACAATTTATGACAAATCGGGTGTGTTATAATATGAAATATAAGATGTTTAAAAATAAAAGGAGTTGTTATTATGCAAAATACTATGGAAAAATATGTAAATACGCTGGAGCTGACAGAGGGGGAGTTATATAAAAAGCTTTATTTACATATAGCGGACAAGTCTTACCATTCAGCCGAGGTCTTTGACAGGATATGGCGCCTGTGCGGCGAAAGCGAAAACATTACGGATACCGGAAAATTAAAGGANNCTGCGAAACGGTAAAACGCCTTGCCTTTTGCCAGAAAGCCTCCCTTATCCTTGCCCACAGAAAAGCCGAGGATATTTATATTGAATCCGCCGGGGATTGACTCTTATACTCAATGTCAACAACTTAAGCAAA
>DBCY01000047.1:14272-18988 GCA_002293295.1 Ruminococcus sp. UBA946
AAAATCTCTTAAGTTGTTACCATTGCTCTTATACTATTACAAAACAAATCAGGAGTGTTCTTTAAGGATGCTCCTGATTTGTTTATAAATTTATTAATTAAGTTAAACAGTGTTAAATATAGTTTAATAATAATTGACTTTCAAGCTGTTTTGTGCTATGATAAACAAAATCGGCAAAATTAGTTTTACCGGCAGTATCTGTCTTTTTAAAAGAATAATTAATTTAGTACCTTGTACCACCTTAAAGTTAAAAAATAATAATAAAAATTATACCGCCGCAGGCGGTATACCTGCATTGTTAATTGTTAATTGTTAATTGTTAATTATAACCAGCCGCTGTAAGGAGAAGTGTAAATGCTTGAAAACGCTTTAAAAAACACTAACCGCGCCTTTAATTACAAGGAAATCACAAAACAACTGGAATTCAGCCTCTCGGAACTTCAAATCAAGCTCAGGGACAAAAAGCTCCCCGTTATAATCCTGATTGAGGGTTGGGGCGCTTCGGGCAAGGGTTCCCTTATAGCCGATATGATAAAAATGCTTGACCCCCGGTTTTTTAAGGTACGCACCACAGTAGAGGCAAACGAAGCCGAAAGGCGTTATCCCCTGATGAAACGCTTCTGGGTAAACATCCCCGAATACGGTCTTATTTCCATAATGGACAGAAGCTGGTACCAGGAGCTTGCAATTGCTAAAATAGAGCAGGGTATTTCAGAAAACGAATATAACCGGCGTATTAACGAGGTTAATAATTTCGAACGCCAGCTTCGCGACGACGGATATTTAATAATTAAGCTGTTTTTGCATATTTCAAAATCCGAACAGAAACGGCGTTTTGTCAAGCTGAGGGACGACAGCTCTACAAAATGGCGCGTTACCGAAAAGGACAAGCGCAGGAATAAGAATTACGACGCATATTACACTCAGTTTGACGATATGCTTGAAAAGACTAATACGCCGTATTCACAGTGGAAGGTTGTAGATTCAACTGATAAGCAGTTTACGCGTTTCACCATGTTCAATATAACAGTAAGCCAGATTACCAACGCCGTTAATATACAGTACCCCCGACGTGAAATTATCCCGGCGGAAAGCCTGTTCAAGCTGAAAGCCGTTCCGCAGCTTTCCGGTGTCAGCCTGGAAAGCAAATCCCTCAGCGAAAAAAAATACGCTGAGGAACTAAAAAAACACCAGAAAGAGCTTTCAAGGCTGCACGGCAGGATTTATAAAAGGAAAATCCCGGTCGTCATTGTTTTTGAAGGCTGGGACGCCGCCGGAAAGGGAGGCACAATAAAGCGGATTGCTTCCTCGCTTGACCCCCGCGGATATGAAGCCGTCCCGGTAGGTTCCCCCGATAAAAAAGAACTGAACCGTCATTATTTATGGAGGTTCTGGAATTATATCCCCAAAACAGGTCATATTACCATCTTCGACCGTTCCTGGTACGGGCGCGTGCTGGTTGAGAGGGTTGAAAAGCTTACCCCGGAAGAACGCTGTAAAATGGCTTACCGGGAAATTAACGAGTTTGAAAGGGAGCTGACCGACAGCGGCGTAACGGTGATAAAATTCTGGCTTCAAATCGACCGGGACGAACAGCTCCGGCGTTTTGTCGAACGACAGGAAACCCCTCATAAGCAATGGAAAATCACCGACGAGGACTGGCGTAACCGCGATAAGTGGGATTTATACGAACCTGCGGTCAATGAAATGCTTTATAAGACGTCAACGGTCACGGCTCCGTGGAATATCATCGAAGCAAACGATAAAAAATACGCACGGATTAAATGTATGAAAATTATTATTGATACTTTAAATGATGTTCTGAAAAAAGACTGAACCGTTTCATTTTAGTAATGGTAAGTAAAGTTAATTTAAAAAGCTTGACATTATAATTTAAAAGTTGTATAATATAATAAAGGGTATACCGATAAACGGTTGACCCTAAAAGCTAATAATTATTTAAATAACCGTTAACTTTGAGAGTGCTGACGGTTATTTTCTTTTATACGTGTTCTGGATTATCTGAACTATGTTGCAGATAACGAGAGCCAGAGTTAAAAACTCCATCCACGTCATAAGTATCACCCCCTTTATAAAGTTGAATGTATAACATTCAACCCGGGAGTGGTCAACCGCCTGCCGTATATTTTTGTATACCCCTTATTATATATTTATAATACTATATTTTTAAGCTTTTGTCAATAATAACTTATACAGTTCCCATTAAAACACTTAGGACGACTTAACGCGCTATATTTTGTTTTCCGGCGTACTCTTCAAGCAGTTCCTCAGCCAGCGCGGATTCAAGGCTGAACGAGTGGAAATCATTATTACGTTCAGGGTTGCGGTATTCGTACTCGAGGTACTCCCTTATTTTATCGCCTATTATTTCATTGTCCGCATACGGAATTGCCGCAATTACCGCCGCGTCCGAAAGTTCTACGCTCATATGGTATATATCAAGCCTGCTTATACTGCCGTTTAAATAACCCTTGATGTTGTAACCGGCTATACGGTAATCGATATTTGAAAAGCAAAGCCCTGAAAGCATTATGACAAACGCAACGAACATCCAGATATACATTTTATAATCCGGCTTATAGGTTTTAACGAGTATGAATATAAAGAGAATAAAGAGCAGAACCATGAACCAGGAGGTGTAAACCCGCAGGTGGGTAAGTCCGTTTTCTCCGATATACATTACCATTTTGCTTAGCGCCGTTACTATCAGAACGAGCGATGATACTATGATAAATACCGTGAAGAATTTTATGCCGCCGGGTTTTCTTCCGTCTGAACGGGGACAAAACAGATTCAGACCCGATATAATACAAAGGTTTATAGCCGATACGGCTGAAAGCTCGAAAAATCCCCGGCGCGCATATTCCGCATATGAATACCCCTCGGGAAGAACGCCGGAAAATGCCGAAATAAAATAATTGAGCGAAACAAAAAAGAAAATTATATAAAGTATGCATACCGGCGTTACGGCGGAATAAAGCGTTACCGCCGATATGCCTTTTTTATTCAGCTTCGGATTTAAGCGGACTTTACCTGCGTCCGTTCTCATCACGCCGAAAAGATAACAGGCAAAAATAACCGAAAAACCGGCTTGAAACAATATTAATATAATTTCACCTGAATCCTCAGGGAGTATATTTTCTATAATATCGCTGAACATGTTGTCGGCGTTCATCAGCAGGCTTCCGACTATAAAAGTGCAGGGTAATGCTATAACCAGTCCTGCCGCTATATTTTTCATAAGTACGGCGGCATTGTTCTTTTTTAAAGGATGCTTTAAAGCCGAACCCAATTCGGTAAAATTCCCGAACGGCTGCTTAAAAACAGCCTCAGTCATTTCAAGGGGGAACTCATCCGGAAAAGGCTTCCTGCCGCATATAATTATAAACACCGTATACGTTGTCAAAAGCACGGAGAAAGCGCCTGAAAGCAGCCTGATATCCGTATTTGACGAAATCAGGAATCCTATGTTGAATAAAACCGCCAAACAGAAAAGTATACAGTGGGATGTCCTGATTTTATACTTTTTAAAGCTAAGGTAAGTTATATCCAAAGCCATAACCCCAAGATTGAACACAATTGTAATATTACCCATGAAAATAATACTGAAAAGCCTGACGAACACGAATGATATAATAATCAGACCCAAAGCCGTCATGCTTTCAAAAAATGAATACTCCTTTTCAGGAAGGCCGGGCTTATAAATTAAATTATCTTCCATACCAAACTCCGTTCCGCCGCCTGATAAGCGGCATTTTAATCAAATCTAAGCGTTATTAAACGATAATTTATGATTTATTCAAAGTTATTCTTATTCCTGAGTTAGTTCAGTCGTTTTCCCGGTATTCAAGTATGTCCCCGGGCTGGCATTCAAGCTCCCTGCACAGGTTTTCAAGCGTCGAAAACCTTATTGCCCTGGCTTTGCCTGTTTTAAGGACGGATAAATTCGCCGGGGTCAATTCAATAGCTTTCGCAAGGTCGTTGGATGAAACCTTACGTTTTGCCATCATAACGTCAAGATTAATAACAATAGGCACTTTACCATCCCCTTTTATATCGTATATTCGTTTTCTTCCTTGATTTCAGCTGCCATTTCAAAAATATTCTTTACAACGCGGACTATCAGCCCCAGAAAAGCAGCCGCGGCGGCAACCATTAAGCTAAGCGGGCGTATAAACCCGAACACCGTAAATGCCAGGGCTTCCAAAAAGCAAAGATATGACACAAAACGTATCATTTTTATATTTTGGACTGCAAAAATCTCGCCTTTTCTTATATTCCTTAAAAGCCTGTCAAGTATAGCCAATGCGAAAAGCGCGGTTATACATGCGGAATAAGCAAGCAGAATCAGCGGCAGCAGAATACTGTCCGTTCCGTATTTTACAATCTGATAATTATCATATACCTTCATGAAATACGGTATGACCGCAAGCATAAGAATAATAAAAACAAACAAAAACCTTGTCAGAACTGCCGATATTAATGCGGAATTAATTCTTGACATATATAACCGTTCCTTTCATAAAACACAAACCCGCAGTTTGAAGAATTAATCTTTCAAGCTTACACTCAGTTCGTTTTCTGTATTATACCACATCATTTTTTGTTTGTCAATAGTTAATTATCGTTTTTCGATATTTTTTATACATTTAATAATATATAATTTTTGAAATTCGATATTATCAGAAAACATAA
>DBCY01000047.1:19009-25405 GCA_002293295.1 Ruminococcus sp. UBA946
AAAATACGCTATTATTTTTATACAATTATGGTATAATTAATTTAACACCCGTTTATAGTCGTTTAAAGTTATTCGGATTCCGCTGTTTTTGTACAGCTTAAGCACCGGCTCTTCATCCGTTATACGTATAACCAAGGTAATTGAAAGTCTTGAAAAATTTTTTATGACCATGAGTTTTGTTCAGGGGATGAAAAACCCTAAAGGGAATGTTTATATGAAATCTAAGATTTATCTTAATCAAATAGGTTATATTTCCCATATGCCGAAATCAGCCGCTTATACGGGAACGGGAAGCTTTTATCAGATTATAGAAGCCGTCTCAGGAAAACTCGTTTATTCGGGGACGATTCCGAAACCTGTTTCTGACGAAGCGTCGGGTGATAATGTTTCCCAGCTGGATTTCTCAACCTTTAATATGTACGGGAAATTTTTCATAAGAATCGGGCGGAGGCGTTCCTGTGACTTTATAATATCGGCTCATCCGTATAAGGATTTAAAAAACGCGCTTATAAAAGGCATGTATTATAACAGGTGCGGAAAAACGCACAGCGCTTATGCGGGCGAGTATGCCCATGAAGCCTGTCATACCGCCAGGGCTTTTCTGTTCGAGGATATAAGCAGGACGCTGGATGTTTCGGGGGGATGGCATGACGGCGGGAATTACTGCAAATATGTAACCACCGCCTGTACGCAGCTGGGGCATATGCTTTACGCATATCAGCTTTTTGCCGAAAGCTTCGCAGAAAAAATTTCAATTCCCGAATCGGGTAATAATATGCCCGATATACTTAACGAATGTAAAACCGAGCTTTTATGGCTGCTTAAAATGCAGGCGCGGGACGGAGGAGTTTATCACAAGGTAGGTTCGCTTGAAGCAAGCAGGCTTGTGCTTCCGGAGGATGACAAGGAAAAACAGTATGTGTTTCCCCGTTCGCATGAAGCAGCAGCCTACTTTACCGCTGTTATGGCTCTTTCATCAAGGATTTACCGCACATACGACAGCGGTTTCGCCGGGATTTTGCAGGACGCCGCGTTCAAAGGATGGATATGGCTCACTAATAATCCGGTATATGAAGCATATAACAACCCGTCTGTAGTAAGATATGTCACAGCGGGTGACAGACCGGTCAGCGACGGAAATAAGCCTTCAATGTTCTGGGCTGCCGCCGAGCTTTATTCCCTCAGCGGGGATAAGATATTTCATGATAATCTTGCCGAAGCGTATGACAGCGTGACAGGAATAGGGTTTACCCCGCAGAATGTTTCGGGATTCGGCGTTACCTCATATGTCCTTACAGCCAGGAAGACATCGGCGCATATAATAAACAAGATAAAACGGAATCTGAGAATAGCCGCGGATAACCTTTACTCGCTGTCGCAGAATACCGGCTATAAGGCGGCTCTTTCCCCTGAGGATTACATAATCGACAGCAACATGAAGGTTTTGTCCGACTCAATGCTTTTAATACTTTCATATAAGCTGCTGGACTGCGAGGATTATATTCATACCGTATTGAACCAGCTTAATTATCTGCTTGGGAAAAATGCCGTCGGCACTTGTTTTGTAACAGGTTTCGGAAATGAAAGCGTATATCATCCCCACCACAGGCTGTCGGCTTTCGACGAAATCGAAGCCCCGGTTCCGGGTCTCGTCGTCAACGGACCCAACCGCCATAAGGATGATGATTTTGCTAAATGGAACATTCCGCATAACACTCCCCCGGCAAAATCGTATATAGACAGCGGCTTGTGTTATTCAGCCAATGAAACGGCGTCCCACTGCGGTTCAGCCGCTGTGTTTGTTACAGCTTTCCTTGACGCTCTTGAAAAAAAATAAATATTATGTTATAATTTATAAATATGTTTTTTTCTTACAGACAAATATCATAAGAGGATGGTTATTCTATATGAAAATAAAAATAATCACATTGGCAGTATTGTCATTATTGTTTTGTACCGTTATTTTATCGGGCTGTGAAACCGATGTTTCACCGGCGGATACCTCAGCTCAGACTGATGCCGGTATTTCTGACCCGGCGGTTCAGGTTACTGAGGGAACTGTGACAAAAGCCGATGAAAATGAGCCCCAGCCCGGCGTTATGGTTGATATAAACGGGGAAATAAGCGAAAAAATGTATAAAAGGAGCCTTCTCAGCGAGGGTAACCTCGCAAGGCTTCACAAAGCGATGAAAAAGGCGGAGAGCGGCGAAAGCATAACGGTCGGCGTAATAGGCGGCTCAATCACCCAGGGGAGCAGCGCTTCGAATCCGCAGAACAGCTATGCTTCCAAATTCAGGGATACCTGGCAGAATATGTTTCCGTCCTGCGAGGTGAAATTCGTCAATGCCGGAGTAGGCGGAACTGATTCATACCTTGGCGTCCATCGCGCCGACAAGGAGCTTTTAGTTGAAAATCCCGATGTAGTCGTAGTTGAATTTTCCGTAAACGACTGGGATAAGACAATGAATAAATATTCGTATGACAGCCTTGTCAGGAAAATCCTTAACGCCGAATCATCCCCCGCAGTCATATTGCTTTTTATGACCATGGAAGACGGGAACAGCTTTCAGGAAACCCACAGGGAAATCGGAACGGCGTATGAACTCCCTATGCTGAGCTACCGTGAAGCCGTTATACCTGAAATCAGCGCGGGGAATCTTGTCTGGAAGGACATTTCCCCCGACAATATACACCCGAACGACGCCGGACACGGAATAGTAAGCCGTCTTCTTGAAAAATTCCTCAAAAATGTTTATGACGGTCTTGATGAAGCCCAGGACGGGGATACTGAATTCGACATCCCGGCTTTAACCAAGGACTATTACCGGGACGCCGCCCTTTATAACGCCTCGCAGATTACAGCCTCTTCTTCCGAGGGCTTTGAAATCGGGGAAAACAGGGTATACGGGCAGTATTCCGGCAATTTTGTCACAGAAACCGGAGGAACAATATCCTTTGACGTCGAATGCCGTAACTTCGGGGTCTTCTTCCTGCGGACAACCGACGGCAAAAGCGGAACCTATGAGGTTTATGTCGACGGCGAGCGCAAAGGCAGGATGGAAGCCGATTTTACAGGCGGGTGGGGCAATTACGGATTTACCCAGCAGTTTATAATCGGCAACGATACTTTGAAGCATAAAATAGAAATAAAACCGGCGGAGGGTTCCGAGGCTCTGGGGATTACAATTCTTTCCCTTATGATTAGCTGACAGGGGATTATTATAAAGATATGAAAAACAAAAAAAAGCTGTTTGCTTATGAAAGCGACAAGGTTAAGGGAATTTTTACCTTAGGCGCGGTTCTGTTTGTCATCCTGTGGCTTGTGCTTTGGCATTTATTTCCTATGGAATGGTATGCCGTTTTCTTCAACGATGTAGCCGGAAGCATAGTTCACCTCGTTCTGCTTGCCTGTGCGCTTTCAGTACCGATGTGCTTCGTCTTCAGTATTATTGCCAAAAATGACATACCGTTCGTAAAAACGCTGATTGCCAACATAATCTGCCTAGTAGCCCTTGATTATATATACTCGATTTTTTTTGCCAGCCGGTTTATTTTTGTTGTGCTTGTGTCCCTGGCTCATCTTGCGGTAAACATTTTTCTGTTCGGAACAGCCAAATCAAAGGACGGCAAGTCTGTTATTATTCCGATAAAAAGGCAGCCCCTCAATACTTTGGTTTGGGCTGCCGTTTATACGGTTATTATTGACGTAAGCGATATTGCCTTAATGCGCGTCATCGCGTTCATTTATTACGGACGGTGACGGGAATGCTAGCGGGAAGTTTACGGACAGACTGTAAATTATTTCTTCACCACAACACACTGCTTTCCGGCTTCTTCAAACCTTTTTAAAAAGGTTCCCTTGACATAGGGGATTATTTCCGTTTTGTCGTTGCAGTCCATAAAATAATAACATGCATTGTCATATCCGCACAGAACAAGGGTATGCGAATTGCCCAGCCACTGGTATTTCTCATTCGTGCCGTTTATGTACCATTCGGCAGGACTGCGGTAATTAAAGGGCTTCATATCCTGAGTCGCCCATACGATTATAGGAACCCCCTCGTCTATTAGCTTTTCTATATCGGCGGAATTCATTTCATAAAGGTCATATGCCCTGTATCCCGAATCCAGTGTTTTAAAATACTTATTCATCGCGTCTTTAACCACAGGAGCGAAACAGCCGTACCCCCAGGAAAAAGGGTCGCCCGCAAAAACCTTGTAAGGGTCGGGCCCGCGGCTGTCGCCGTTTTCGTCATATGTAAAGCTGTCGTCATAAACGAAATATTCCTCAGCCATAGTAACCTTGTCAATATCAAACCCCAGGTAATTCAGAACCGAAGCCGCAGCCGCTATTTCACAGCCTACGGGAAGCTCCGGGAACTGGTTTATTACCGGCATATCAATCGATACCTTTCCGAAAGAGCTTTCCGGCTTCTGATAATATTCACCAAGCTGTTCGACCGTGTATCCGTTATAAAGGGTATGGGGGTCGGCGTTAAGTTCCTCATAAAGGGCGATTTCATTCGCGCGGGATTCGTAAACCTGGTTGGTATAGGCATAATCCGTAATGAACGTAATAATAAGAACGGCTGTAAACAGCGCGCATACAAGCAGAGTGTTCCTCATTCCCGCACCCCTTAAAAATGAATATAATTATATATTTCATATTATAACATATTCCGTCTTGTTTTGCAATTGACGCACTCTGGTAAAATTTATGTTTAAGGATGGTTAAATCATATGAACGGTCTTGTTCTGGAGGGAGGCACCTTCAGGGGGATTTTTTCCGCCGGCGTTATGGACGCCTTTCTGGAAAACGGAATAAAATTCCCCTATATTGTCGGGGTTTCGGCAGGGATTTCGAACGCGTATTCCTACATATCCGAACAGTTTGAAAGGAATATAATGATACTGGAAAAATACCGGAACGACAAGCGTTATCTGGGTATCCGAAATTTTGCCGACTGTAAAAGCTATTTCGGAATGAATTTCGTTTTCGGAGAAATACCCCATAGCCTTGTTTGGTTTGATTACGACAAGTTCCGTGAATTTAAAGGCACGGCTTTGGTCGGCGTCACTAATGCGGTTACGGGGGAAGCCGAGTATAAAAACGCGCTTGAGGATGACCGCGACTTCCATTTTTTAAGGGCTACCTGCGCAATTCCGGGATATTTTCCCGCAATAAGAATAGGTGAGCAGTATTATTATGACGGCGGTCTTTCGTCGCCCATCTGTATAAAAAAAGCTCTTAAAGACGGCTGTAAAAAGAATATCATCATTCTCACACAGCCTGAGGGGTATATAAAGAAATGCGGAAAAGGCAATATTGCAATGAGCCAGCTTATGAAACGGAAATTCCCGGAGCTTGAAAGGCTTCTCCTGACCCGTCATAAGCTTTATAACAGCCAGGTTAAATTCTGCGAGGAGCTTGAAAGGCATAAAAAGGCAATAATTCTTCGTCCTGCCAATAAAATCGAGAGCTTTGAAAAGAAAACTGCCAGACTGCGCGCGGCATGGAAAGAAGGCTATGACACGGCTGTTCAAAGGCTTGACGAAATCAAGGAGTTTTTAGGATAAGAAGACTTTCCTTACACATAATATAGTTAAATATATTATGTGAGGTATATAAATATGTGCAGGTATGACAATCTTGAAAAAATGCTGCATGACAGCGATTATGCGAGAAACTACTTCAACTCCCTCCCCGAACACATCAGGACGGACCTTATGAAAAACGGACTAAGGATTTATACGGAAAATGAAATGATGGACTACGCCGAAAGGCTTCTTCATGATTTTGTGTGACAATAAAGGGAATAATAAAGGGGGCGTTTAAAATAAAACGCCCCGTAATAATTCTTCCGTCTCTTCCGTCAGAAATGAAAACCACCGCCAATCCTGTCCCTTTATCTTTATTGAATAACAATATTTTTTATGCCGGACGGCATTTCAGTTCCCCTGCTGAAAGTTAAAGAACAGGGGAACATCTTGCCGCTGTCAAATAAAACAAAAGGAATAAGCAGTGCTAATTAATAATTAACAATTAANNCGGCGGTATGATTTTTTATTATTTTATTGTAACTGATGCGGAGTGCGGAGTTTTTACATGTTCATAAAAAATGGTTGACTTAACCCTTAAAATATAGTATCATTAAGAATAATACTGTTTTAGGGGCTTTTATGTATAATTTTGTTCTATAAGCATATTATATTACTAAATATATTAAATATCAAGCATAAATCGTTATATTTATTAATTTTGTGCTATTATACAAATACTTAATAGAAATCCATGTAATTTTATACATATTGTACATTGTAAAAAAAATAAGGATAGTAAATTAATGAATTATAATATTTTAATAGAAAATATACAAACTTTATCAAAAGAAAAGC
>DBCY01000163.1 GCA_002293295.1 Ruminococcus sp. UBA946
TGAATATTTAAAATTTTTGTTTTCTATAGTTGTATCACGGAGGGACTTGGTTATTCCACACACGTAAGCTTCATCCGTAAATCCCTCATATGATTTACAACGTAAATAATGTTGTTCTAAAATTTCAATCAATGGTATGGGAAGTTGTAAAGTACGTACAGATGAACGGTTTTTAGGTGGTGTAATTCTGTCTTCACCTGACAGTTTCTGTGTTATACTCTTTGTAACAGATAAGTATCCATCTTTTATATCAGACCATTGCAGAGCATGAATTTCACCCTTCAATCATAAGCTCCCTTTCAGTCTTATAAAAACTGCATTGCTCGCAGGTGCATTCTGTAACATATAAAATCCTGCATTTTCCTCTGTTAATGTCATACCCGAAACAATACTGTTTTTGCATTTTACATCACCATCCTGTCTATTTAAAAAGATTTATATATTCTTTCTACTCCGGTAAGCAGACGCTCAACCGGTATTCCGGATTTTCTACTAATCACCAAAAAAAGCGTGAACAGCTAGTCCAATATGCTAATTTTTTAAAAACGCAAGAAGAGTTTTCACAGGAATTTTCAGATGGTTTAAATTTATCATCGCAGAATCCGGTGACAGAATAATTACATTTATAAGATTTGTTTTAGGATGGATTAAATAATAAAAGAGTAATATATTAAANNTACACTTTATCATTGTCGTATAGTCACAATATAATAACAATATAAATTATCATTGTTAAACATTTGGGAGGACGCAAAAATGAAAAAAATAACCGCATCAGAATTGATTACTTTATCAGCATTTTTATTTTCTGAGGATAATTTCTTATGCCAATAAAAAAGGTAAAATCCTGCAAAAGAATCAGAGAGCTTCCCGTTAATTTGCAGGAACACATATGTTTTAAATAAGGTTTAATTATTAATGACTGATAATTGCATAAAAAAGAGGACTGACGTTTAATCAATCCTCCTTATCGGCTGGCGGCATCCAGATGCCGATGCGTTCGTCAAGTAAATCGTTTATGAGCTTATTCCGGCTGATACCCTGCGAAGCGGCGTAAGCGTCGATTACCTCTTTTCTGCCTTTCGGGACAACGAGCCGGATGTTGTCATACTTATTTTTTATATACTTGTTTTGTGCGTTGGTGTGCGGATTGCCCATAATAACAGCTCCTTATTATGTATTCCACGGTCAGACAGTACAGTTACTTTTTGTATAAATCGCTGTGAGTCCCTGTCCGTGTAAGCGTTAAAGTCAACATATCCTTCTCTATTTTATAAATCAACAGCCAGTCAGGGGTTAAATGACAAGACCTATGTCCGCCGTAATTTCCTATTAAAGCATGGTCGCGGTATTTCTCCGGCAAGGGTTTCTCCTCACGAAGAAACCCAAGCGCTTCTTCAAAAATTCTTTCGTCATATCCACGCTTAAGAATGACTTTATAATCCTTTTTGAATTTTGCGGAATACCTGACGTTAAGCACGCAGTGACCTCATTAAGTCATCCGTATTATCGAAAACGGGACTCATATCCCGGTCGTTGTTCACATCATCAATAGCCGCAAGCGTTTCGGCGTTATACTCCGGTATCTGCATTTGGAACGGAAGCCCGCCCTGCATAATAGACTGACGGAAAAATATATTGACTGCGTCGGATACTGTAATTCCGAATTGAGAGTATAAGCTTTCGATTTTTTGCTTAACTTCGGGTTCAGTGCGTATGTTGATGTTTGTAGTTTTAGCCATAACAATCGCCTCCTGTTTTATTATATTCATTATATCACATTCAATGCACAAATGCAATACATTTGATGTGATTTATGACTTATTATCTAATGCTTGACTTTTCGATGTGAATTGGTTATAATAAAAACATAAAGGAAAAAGGATGCCGAACAAATGAAGATAGATATACTAATCGACAAGCTAACGCCGTGTTTAGAAGATGTTGACGGAAATATTTACAAAACGGTATTCTCGCTTGCGACAAAACATTGGGGGCAAATCGCGTTTTGACGAGATTCCATGAATACCGTATGGAACTTTCGGAAGAAAACGCGCAAAGAATTATTGAAAAATATGAATTGGAGGGTGATTTAAATGTTAAGCGAAGCCGATAAAAGGGGTTGGGACGAAATAGACGCTGAAGCTCAAAAAGCCGGAGGCTATTTAAGGTCAATGTATCCTTTTACACAGGATTATGATTACCGCGGGATGAGTCGTTATTGTCGGGATAAAGGCATCACGCACGATGATTTGACCGATGCGGAACTAAAGCTGTTTGAATTTAACCCTCCGTTAGTTTTCGGCTGATTTCAAAAATAATTTGGGGAACTTTTGGGGAACTATTTTGCAAAAACTTCCCGCAAAGCCGCCGATGTATCAGTTTTTGATATGTGTTCTGTTCCGTTAATCACAAAGGGAAATTCTTCCTTGATTTCCTTATCCTTTTGTTCAGGATGTTCAGAGCCGTTCATTTCAATCCCCAGTGGGGATTTTTCTGTTGGAGCATCAAATTCGAGCCGCTTAACGGGGACGGGCTTTTTAACCTGAGCCGCCGCGGTATCAGCGTCAGTCCTTGATTTAACGATAGACGATTTTAACTGTTCTATTTCTCTTGGAAGAGATTTCAGAGCTTTATCCTGCAATGCGAATTTCTGCTTGTCAAACGCTGTTTTCAGCACTCTTAATGTATCGACTTCCCTTGTTAAATCAAGCTCTTTTTTTACAAGAGGATTGCCCGAAATACAGGCTTTAACCTCCGCGAACTCAAGTGCTTTTTCATCTGTACGGCGAATGACAATAACATCCTCATCTGTGAGCTTATCATAATCAAAATCCTTCGGAAGACTTCTTTTGTTTGTAAACTTCTTATTCAGCATTTCAAAATCTGTTTTGCCCGGAAGCTGAGTTGTGTAAACAAGGTTATATTCACCGTCCGGCATTACGTTCCCGTCACTGTCCCTGTCTTTTATATATACAGCGTAACTGTCGGAGCTTTCCTTCTTAGGCGTTGAAATGTCGCAGAATATAACCTGGGTTCCTTTTACCGGAGTTGATTCCCAGTATGTCTCCAGAACCTTATCAACACAGATATTAATCTTTGATTTCGGGTCATCAGCGGCTAAAGGATTAATTAACCGCATATCAAGACCAACCTTTTTGCCGTCGATAGTCAGCTTCAGGAAGTTATCCTCATGCGGGTCAACCCTGCCGCCTCCCTCCCTTGCAGGTTTACCGTACCGGATAGCGTTTGCCCGCTTGGATATTTTAAGCATTTCTCTCCTTATAGCGGGAAGTGCCGGACATATAACATTTTCTACAGTATAATCGGGGCGGGGTAGTGACATCATTTCGGCTGTTTTAATATCGGCGCATTGACAGTACATATTCATAAGCTGACTGAAGCAGTCATATTTTTGTATACGGGTTTTCATCTGATACTTGCCGTCGCATTCGGGTTTAAGCTCCATATTATTCACGATTTCTGCAAAGACGGAAGCCCACTGGTCAAATGTCCGTATTCCCGCCTGTTCCATAACTTGAGGCTCTAAATACCGCATTATTGTATATAGCTCTGTCATGGAATTCGATACAGGCGTTCCTGTTGATACACCTTAACAACGACGAAAAAGCCGATATTTGCGTTGTTCTAATAAAAAAGCCTCACACATCAAGACAAATTTCCTGATGTGTGAGGCTTTGATATAATATATTATGAAAAAGCAAAAATTTCCCTGACCTTTTACGGCTTTTATCAACCTCAAAAAGAAAATAAAATAAATTTAAAAACCTATTTACATTGGTACCCTAATGATGTATAATAAGAGTACGAAAGTAAGGCGGTAATATGACTAACGCAGAAAATTTAAACGCTATGCTTCAAAAAAACAACGGATTTTTGAGAACTGCGGATGTGTCTGCCGTTGGAATTTCACGAACATCACTTAGTGATTTTGTTCGCCGTAACGACTTGGAGCGTGTCGCCCACGGACTTTATATGTCGCAAGACGCGTGGGCGGATGGGTTGTTTGTAATTCAAACTCGTTACCCACAAGCGGTATTCTCACATGAAACTGCGCTCTATCTTTTGGGGCTTGCCGAACGTGAGCCTGTAACATTTTCTTTGACTATGAAAAGCGGAACAGGTTCGTCGAGGCTTGCAAAGCAGGGTTTGAAAATTTATAAAATCAAAGAAGAACTATTCGGCGAGGGTATTATTGAAACGCTATCCTCCTCCGGTCACACTGTCAGGACTTATAACGCCGAACGGACTGTCTGTGACCTGTTCAGAAGCCGCGGCAATATTGAAATTCAAGATTTACAGGCTGCTGTTAAAACTTATGTCAGGCTAAAAAATAAAAACATTCCGCAGCTTTTACGGTATGCACAGGCGTTTTCGGTTGAAAAATTTGTTCGTCAATATTTGGAGGTTCTGTTATGATACACACATCGCGGCAATTAAAAGACCTTGTCCGGAATTTACGTTGAAACATCTTGCTTATCAAGTTCCCATCCAAAATTTCCGTATTCATCAGTAAAAGCATAAATTCGCTCCATCTATTACACCATCTTTCATTTAATTGTGAAAATATGCTCAAAGCACATGTTTTATTATGATTTTTCCTGTGTTGAGATTAACCATTCGCCATACTAATATTTATAATTTTCGCCCACGCTTGGACGCAGCGTAAGTTAGGAGAGGTTGCGGATATTAATCCACATTCAGTGCT
>DBCY01000069.1:0-5241 GCA_002293295.1 Ruminococcus sp. UBA946
CACACTCCAAACTCCACACTCTTACAAGGGGGCTGGTTTCCACGAAAAAACAAGGGTTTTTATACAGTTCGGTCATATTGATTCTATCCGTGGCAATCACAAAAATCACCGGGGCGGTTTTCCGTATTCCTCTGGGTAATTTGCTCGGCGGAACTGGTATGGGATATTTTTCCTTTGCCTACGGTGTTTTTATGCCTGTTTATGCCGTTTCAATAACCGGGCTTCCCACAGCAGTGGCGAAGCTTACGGCTGAAAACGCCGCTTTTGACAGGTTTAGCAATATCCGTAAAATAAAACGGGTTTCGCTTACCGTTTTCGGTACGGCAGGGCTGGCTTTGACCCTGCTTATAGCTTTGCTCGCATATCCTTTCTGTACTTTTGTCACAGACAANNGTGCCCGCCGTATTATGCATAGCTCCGTCGGTGTTTTTCGGCTGTATTACAGCCGTTTACAGGGGGTATTACGAGGGTATGCGCAATATGTATCCCACCGCTGTTTCGCAGGTCGCCGAGGGGTTCACAAAGCTTTTTGCGGGACTGGGGTTTTGCCTGCTGGTTCTGAACGCGGCGGAAAATGAACCATATAAGCTTGCCCGGATATTTCATACAAGCACAGAAAGCGTTCGGGAAAACGCTTTGGTATATGCCGCCGCCGTCTCAATCCTCGGGGTTACCGTTTCAACCCTTGCCGGTATGGTTTTTCTGATAATACGCGATAAGCTGCAGGGTAAAAATACTGAAACCGACAGCGGGGTTAAAGCCGATTTGTATACCGACAGGTCGAAAGAAATAATAAAACAGCTTCTTGTTACGGTGATTCCCATAGCGATAGGGGCTTTAGTCACAAATCTTACTTCGCTTATTGACATAGCCACAATAATCCGGTCGCTGAAGAAAGCCGTCACGGAGTCGCCCGGGATGTTTTCCGGGTATATTTCCGAAAGCCTGCCGGCGGACGAACTCCCCAACTTCATTTTCGGCAGCTTTACGGGTCTTGCGGTGACAGTATTCAACCTAATCCCGACGTTCACAAATATGTTCGGCAAAGGGGTTCTCCCTGCCGTTGCCGAAGGATTTGCACAGAAGGATTATAAAAAAGTACATAAATACTGTGAAAACGTGCTTTTTGCCACCGCTTTCATTGCTGTTCCCGCCGGACTGGGAATAAGCGTGATGTCGGGGGAAATACTGGAACTGCTGTTTCCGTCCAAGCCGCTGGAAGTTGCGGTAAGTGAAAAATCACTGGCTGTTTTAGGAATAGCGGTAATTTTCCTGTCAGTATCGACGACCGTCTTTGCGGTACTGCAGGCGGCGGGGAGAAGTGATATTCCCGTCAAGCTGATGGCTGCCGGGGTTGTTATAAAGTTAATCGGAAATATTATACTGGTTCCTTTACCTTATTTTGGGGTGAACGGAGCCGCTGTTTCAACGCTTGCATGCTATATGTTCATTTTTATCATGTCCCTTTATTATTTCAGAAGGGTAACGTTAATACCTTCGGGCAGAATAAATGCTTTAATCCTGAAAATTTCATTCTGCGGAATTTTATGCGCCGTAACGGCTTTCCTGATGAAAGATTTGTTAATAAATAAGTTCAGTAATTCCATTTCTCTGGTAATTTGTATCGGTTCTGCCGTTATAATTTACATAATAAGCACACATTTGATGGGAATATTCACGAAAAGTACGTTAAAATCGCTGATTTATTAGTTTTTTTTTAAAACCACTTGAATTATTTTAAATTATCGGTTAATATATTAAGGAAGCAAAATAATATTTGGAACGGAGAATGACATTTCTTACTATGGAATTTCCTGAGAAGAGCAGGTACGGCATTGAGGATTTACTTGAAATAATGAGAGTCCTCCGTTCCGATAAGGGATGCCCCTGGGACAGGGAGCAGAATCATCAGTCCATACGAAGGGATTTTATCGAAGAGGTTTACGAAGCGGCTGAAGCCATCGACACAGGGGACGCTGCTCTGCTTCGCGAAGAGCTCGGAGACGTTTTACTGCAGGTAGTCTTCCATTCATGCATTGAAGAGGAAAAAAACAGCTTTACCTTCGGCGACGTCACGGACGAGGTATGCCGCAAGCTTATTGTAAGGCACCCCCATGTTTTCGGGGATGTTACCGTAAGCGGCCCCGGCGAGGTTTTAAGGAACTGGAATAATATAAAGCAGGAGACCAAAGGGCAGGAAACCTATTCCGAAACGCTCGAAAGCGTGTGCAGGACGCTTCCGGCTCTTATGAGGGCGCAGAAGGTCGGTCAGAGGGCAAAGCGCGCGGGGATGGATTTTGACGGCGTTGATTCCGCAATAAAGGCTCTGGAGGATGAAATTTCCGAACTGAAGGCTGAGTTCAGTAAAAACGGGGAGAATATCCGTGACGAGCTAGGGGATGTGCTTTTTTCCGCAGTGAACGTGTCAAGGCTTCTGGGCTTTGACGCCGAGGAAACCCTCGGTGCGGCGACGGATAAATTCACGGGCAGGTTCAGGGAGACGGAAAATTTAATAAGGTGTGACGGGATTGATATGAAATCCCTCAGCATAAATGAACTTGACGCCTACTGGCGTAAGGTAAAAAATGTTAAATATGACTTATATTAAGTCATAAAAAAATGGAGGTAAAATATCATGACAAAGGCAGAATTAATCAACGCAGTCGCTGAGAAGGGCGAATTCACCAAGAAGGACGCTGAAAAGGCTGTAAACGCCGTTACCGCGTCCATCACAGACGCGCTTTCAAAAGGCGATAAAGTTCAGATCGTGGGCTTCGGCACTTTTGAAGTACGCAATAAAAAAGCTAAGGAAGCTATTAACCCCAAGACAAAGGAAAAAATCCCCGTACCCGCTAAAAAAGCCCCCGCTTTCAGAGCCGGTAAAGCGTTGAAGGAATCCGTAGATGTTAAGTAATTACTTAATATGAATTTTTAAACGGACACAGGATTTTTACTGCCTGTGTCCGTTTTTCATGAAAGGCTGGTTAAAAGCTTATGCGTCTGGACAAATACCTTAAGGTGACAAGGCTGATTAAGCGCCGCACAATCGCAAACGAAGCCTGCGACGCCGGAAAAATTATCGTGAACGGCAAGACGGCAAGAGCTTCGTATGATATAAAGGCAGGGGACATCATCGAAATAAACATGGGTATAAAACCCCTGAAAGTAAAGGTAGTCAACGTCACCGAATACGCGACAAAGGAAAATGCCTCGGATAATTATCTGGTGGTGGAGTGATGCGTACTGAACAATTACACTTTTTGTGTAATTGTTCCCGGAAACAGACAAGTCTGTTTCCAGATGCGAAAAAATCAGAGCTTTTTCGCAATACTTCTTGATAATGTCTGCAGAATAAAACAATTTTCCGAGAAAACTGTTTTATTCTGCAGACATTAAGTAAATACATCCTTTAACCGATTACAACCCAGGTATATTATGGTACAATATATGTATTATCCATAAATTTCCTTTCAATTTTATTCGCCTGACGAAGGTAAAAATCTTCGTTTCCCCTTAAATGAACTTAATTCTATTTTATATACGGATGTAAAATTCAAAACGGTTCGGTCATATTCAAAACCGTCGTATCCGCAGTGAAGGAGCAGTAAATCAAGAGCTTTCAGGAATTCGTCCCCCGTAACTCGTTCGGCTTTACCGAACCCAATGAAGCTTTCATATTCGGCGGTTACATTTGCTCCTGATGATGCGTACCGGTGCAGTATATCCGCTTCTGTGCACACATATGGGTTCTGACGAATCAGGTCGTGTTTTAAACCTTCCTTTGCTCCGTGGATATAAATGGTAATTTTACCGTTTACCGCTTCGTATCCGAAAGACAAAGGAACAACATACGGATACGGTTCTCCGTTTAATCCGAGTCTTATCGTATCGGCGCGGCGGAGAATATCGACAATTCCTGAATAATCTGTTACTTCCCTGTCGTTCCTTCTCATTGGTTTAATATGAGGCTCCGTTTTTACGGATATGCTTTTCACACGAAAAGAATCAGATTTATGCGCTGTAATCACCGTGAAGCTTCTTGCATTTACCGTAATTACATAATCACCTGAGTATACATACCAGTTTTTGCCTTTTAGTTCAATCCGTTCCGAGCTTGCGGTTTTTTCACGGCACCATCCTATAACATCAGGTATTTTTAATAAAAGATTTTTTTGAATACGTTCAATACCCAGTGAAGTAGTATGAAGTTTATCTAAGTTTTCTCTTGGATTTAAAGCTTCATCCATTTTATACCATCCTTTCCGGACGTTATTATAAATTTCATTTGATTTTGTTCTCAGTTATTTTACGGACTGCAAGCCATATTCCGATTATAAATGACGCCGAACCCAGAATTATAAAGGCTCCCCACATCAAATTCCATAACGGATTATTTACATCAAACATACGGTTCAATAAATCTGTCCATACTTCCAGTCCGGTAAAAATCGCAAACAAATCGAAAATAACATACGCACCGCCGAAAATATACACCCATCGCCACCACTTCAGGTTATGCCTGTTTAATATAAAAAGAATAATCCCCCCGATGCAGAACAGTGACATCGCACCCATAAGGGAAAAATAAAACGCATCGCGGTTCATCATTACCGTCAGCCAAAAATCCGCATAGGTTTCCCGGTCAATCAGCCCCCATATACGATGCATGTGAAGCAATCCGAAAAAAATGAAAAATACCGGTTCTATCCAGAATACAGAATGCCTTTCATTAACTCTGAGTATCTTTCTTTTTTTAGATTTCATGTTTCAAAATCCTCGCTATTAAAATTGCTGTAAAAACGCCCCTTATCAGATGTGAATTTCAATATGCAGTAATCGGGGTCGGTTACTCCTTTAGGATAGTACATCGTATCCCCGCGCTCCCACAATTCTTCCTTTATACCGGGGTCTTCCAGCACTTCCATTGTTCCGGTCAGCATAACTCCCCTGAAAAAACGCCTGTCACAAAAATAAACGCTTGCTTTAGGGTTTTCACGGTACTGCGATACGCGCATAGAAGATGTGTTGGTTGAAAACCATATCTCCCTGATACCGTTTCTTTTCCGCGGAGCCAGCATAGCCTTCATATTCGGATAACCGTCTTCGTCAACCGATGCAATAAACGCTGTTTTCTGCTTGTCTATCAGATTTCCGATAGTCTGCTCTGGGTTTCTCATCATAATTATTACCATACCTTTTAAAAAGATTTATTTCACAAGACTAGGGCGTGTTCGATAATTA
>DBCY01000069.1:5401-11350 GCA_002293295.1 Ruminococcus sp. UBA946
TTTGCCAGCTCGTCCACAAGCTTGTCAAGACGGCGTATGTTAAGCATTAACGGTTCCTCAATCCCCTCAAGCCTTACCCCGCAGACCGTCCCTGTTATTTTTCCGGCGTTAGGGTTAATTTGAGGAGCTTCGCCGAAAAAGTTCTCATAGCTTGCTTCTTTATCAATCTGAGATTTAAGGCTTTCTTCATCATATCCCGTAAGCCAGCAAATTACTGTGTCGGTTTCTTCTTTTGTGCGTCCCTTTTTCTCAGCCTTCTTAACTAAAAGAGGATAAACGCTTGAAAAAGCCATCTTATAAACCCGTTCATTTTTCATTCGGTTCAGCTCCTCATATTTATATCTGATACATAAGGACTATTATCAGAAAAAATATATGAATTTTTTATTAATTACTAATTTTTCCTGATTATTGATTTATACAGCTCACTTTTTTTATACCCCGTTATTTTTGCAATTTCTCTGCATGCGTCCGCAGGCTTCAAACCGCTTTTTATCAACTCGTCCGCTCTTATTAATGCCTCTTCAAAAGTAAAGCAGTTTTCCCCTGACGGCGCATATCCTTCAATAACAAGAACATACTCGCCCCTCGGCGTTTTTAGCTTATAATACTCCAAAGCCCCCGAAAGGGTTGTCCTGATTACCTCTTCATGGATTTTCGTCAGCTCGCGGCATAATGATATTTTCCTGTCTCCGAAAACCGATAGCATATCCTCAAGCGTTTTGATAAGCTTATGCGGAGCTTCATAAAAAACCAAGGTCCGGGTATCGTTTTTCACCTGCTCAAGGTGAGTACAACGCTGTTTTTTAGTAACCGATAAAAAGCCCTCAAAAGCAAAACGGGATGCCGGCAATCCGCTTATCGCAACGGCTGATACTACTGCCGAGGCTCCCGGAATCACTTCCGCTTTTATTCCCTTTTCATAACACTTTTTTACCAAATCCTCGCCGGGGTCGGATATACAGGGCATTCCGGCGTCCGAAACAACGGCGCAGTTCTCCCCGTTTTCAATACGGCTTATAATCTCGTCAAAAACAAACGGAGCCGAATGCTCATGGCAGCTTAAAAGCGGTTTCTTTATTTCAAACCGGTTAAGAAGCTTTATTGTTACCCGGGTATCCTCGGCGCATATGAAATCGGCGTTTTTCAACGTTTCCACGGCACGGTACGTAATATCCCCCAGATTTCCTATAGGAGTTCCCACAACATATAGTTTTCCGCTCATATTGACAGATATGCCTTATATTGTAATATAACTTTTAATAAATGAAATTACAGTATAAAGCCCCTTTCGGCATAAAATTATTTTCTGTAAACAGATAACAGCTCGTCCGAATACCCGTTGTTTCCGTTTATATATAACTGAGGAAGCACTTTCATAAACGGTTTGCTTCCCAGTTTCCCTTCAATCAGAAACAGCCAAGGAGCGTCAGCCGGGGTTTTTGATACGAACCTTAGCTCCTTTGGTTCTATATTATTGCTTTTCATTGCAGCAATAACGTCTGCAAGGCGTTCAGGTCTGTTGCACATACAAAGCCTTCCCCCGGATTTAAGAAGCTTTGAAGCCGACCTGCATACGTCTTCAATATTGCACATAATCTCATGACGCGCAATTTTCTGAGCTTCTGATTTTGTTTCGCAGCCGGAATTCACAGCCTTATACGGAGGATTGCAGGTTACAACGTCAAGCATATTCCCAGGGTATCCATCCCATAATTCCTTCAGGTCGGCACAAACGGGGATAAGCCTGTCCAAATTGTTTATTTCAATAGTATGCTCAAACTGTTCTATTGCCTGTTTTTGAATATCAATACCGTAAACAAGTGAAGGTGAAAATTTGATTTGCATAAAAACCGGTATAATACCGCATCCGGTACCTAAATCACAGACCAGGTCCTTATGGCGCGGTTTAGCAAAATCGGCAAGCAAAAATGCGTCCGTACCGAATGTATGCTCTTTAGTAACGCATATCTTTATATTATTTTCCAATAATTCAAATCTCAGAACATCCATCTTGTATTTCCATTATTTTAATTTTACATAATTTACTTTTGTATTATAACATATTAATCCTTTAATTTCAATACTTTAATAAAAATGGTTTTAACCGGATAATAGACGCTGACTCCGGAGATTCTGCTCTGGAATCAGCGTAAATTTTATATTCAACAGTAATGCTATTTATCAAAGCTGGGATTAATTGCATAAAAGTTCTTTGCGTTCAGGTTATCCTGACATAGCCTCAAGCCTTCACCGAATCTCTGAAAATGTACTATTTCGCGTTGTCTGAGGAATTTTATGGCATCCCTGACGTCAGGGTCGTCGGCTAAACGAAGAATATTATCATATGTCGTACGGGCTTTCTGCTCCGCCGCTAAATCCTCGACCATATCGGTAATAACATCGCCCTTTGACTGGAAATAATCTACAGTAAAAGCGGGACCTGATGCGGCTACAGGATATATTCCTGTAGTATGGTCTACAAAGTATTTATCGAAACCGCTGTCTTTGATTTCTTTTAATGTCAGATTTCTTGTCAGCTGATATACAATTGCTGAAATCATTTCAACATGCGCCAGTTCTTCGGTTCCTATATCAGTGAGCATTCCTTTTATTTCAGCATACGGAGCAGCATAACGCTGATTTAAGTAACGCAGTGAAGCGCCCAGTTCACCGTCGGGGCCACCTAATTGTGTTATCACTAACTGTGCAAGCTTAGGATTCGGATTTTTAATATTCACAGGGTATTGTAATTTTTTTTCATATTGCCACATAAATTAATTAGCACTCCTTTCCCAAGGCCACGGATCGTCAACCCAATTAAACTTAGTATCTGAATTTGATTGGTCAGCAGTTAATAAACCATATTTCTGCACATAACTGTTTACCGCAATATCTCGTAATTTTTTATATTCGTTGAACATTCTCAATGCGTTCATATCGGTAGGATGCGTATCCAAATAAAGATTTAACTCCAGTAAATAGAAATCATACATTTGAACTGCTTTTTTTAAATTATTGTTTTCCATCATTTATTTACCTCCTGTCTTCCTTCAAAAGGTAAAAATAAGCTTGGGAATATTGTGCCTTTTTCGAGAGCTTCATTTTCGGTATATGTCGGTTCCCACTGCTGAAAAGGCACATATGCCATTCCAACAGGCGTTTGAGCAGGAAAAGGACTTTTTATAGCTGAATTCATACCCGGATTGGAATTAATTCTTTCCATAATCACCAAATTCTCCTTTTAATATAAATTATCAATGAATGCATATATAGATTTAAAGCATTAATTTTATTATTTTACAGGATACATAAAAAAACTTACGGATATAATATTAGTAAGTGATTTATTTTAAAACTGTAATACAATAAATAATTAAATTGCTGATTTCCTATTATAACATTCCTTAATATTATATTTTATGCCGCCGGAAGTTTAATGGTCACACTAAACAGCAAACAATTAAAAAAGTATTACAAGATTAAAATTGTATTACAAATTAAAAATAGGTATTAACTTTTAAAGAAGAATATGGTATAATAAATTGATATTATCAGGAAATTATAATTATAATCAGATTCCGGATTGAAACATTCTCATAAATCGGTAAAGGAAGATTTTAACATGGCTAAGAAAAATATATCCCCTCAGCATTTGGATACTCCGGAGAATCCGGATAAAAAAACACAGGTAAGAAGAAAAAAGAAAAAAGTCAATCCTGTAAAAAGAACTCTTGTGGTTATAGGCACCACTTTATTATCCCTGGTTCTAATCGTAATAATAACCGGCTCGATAATCGCAGCCGCCCTGACCGTTTATATTGTCCAGTTTTCCAATGATGTTGACGTGATTGAGCTTGACTTATCCGATTTGGATTTAGCCTATTCCACTTTTATATATGCTTATGATGATAACGAAGCAGTGACCGAATTAGCGAAAATAAGCCGAAAAGCCGACAGAATTCCGGTTACTATTGATAAAATCCCGCAGTATGTTCAGGACGCTTTTGTTTATACCGAAGACGAAAGGTTTTACGAGCATGACGGGGTAGACTGGCAGAGAACTTTTATGGCATTTTTGAATGAATTCCTTAAAATGTGGAGTACCAGGCAGGGCGGTTCGACAATTACGCAGCAGCTTGTCAAGAACGTCACTTCGGATGACGCAAAGACCTGGGACAGAAAAATGCGTGAGATTTTCAGGGCTTCCCAGCTTGAAAGATACCGTCCCAAACAGGAAATACTTGAGGCTTATCTGAATTTTATCGGATTCGGCGGCAGTACCGCAGGCATTCAGGCTGCCTCGCTTAAATATTTCGGCAAGGATGTATCCGAGCTGTCCGTCGCTGAGGGAGCAGTTCTGGCGGCTATACCGAAAAACCCCGAAGTCGTGAATCCCTTTGCCGACAGGGAACAATGCATCGAACGCCAGAGGGAAACTGTACTCCCTATGATGTATAAAAACGCAGCAATTTCCGAAAAGCAATATTATGAAGCTTTAGAGGAAGAGCTGGTTTTCGTTGAACCGAATGCAAATTCTGATTCCGGCGGTACAGGAATACAAAACTGGTTTACCGATATGGTTATCCGCGATGTTACCCTGGATTTGGCTGATTTGTACGGAATTGAAGAGGACGAGGCAAGCGACCTGCTTTATAACGGCGGTTTTGAGGTATATGCAACTGTTGACATGGAAATGCAGAATGCCGTTGAAGCAAAATTCGTCGATTACACCACATTTTCGGACAGGGTACTGACCGACCCGCCCGAAGCGGCTTTCATATGCATGGATTATCAGGGGAATATCAAAGCCGTTGTCGGAAGCAACCGTGAAAAAGTAGGTTCAAATGTATATAACAGGGCTGACAGGGCGTTAAGGTCGCCCGGTTCATGCATTAAACCGATTACCTCTTACAGCTACGGTATTGAAAAAAACCTTATAAACTGGTCAAGTGTCTTCAGAAATGAACCTATTATTACCGATATGATTGACCCGGAAACGGGAGCAAAAAGAACATGGCCTTATAATTACAACTCAAGGTCTTATGATTACGCAGGTTATTTTACCTTTCAGGCTCTGCAGCGTTCGCTTAATACAATTCCGGCGCAGCTTATTGAAATGGAAACGCCGGCTGCTGTCTTTGAATTTCTTCAGAACAAGTATCAAATCACATCGCTGAACGCATATGACGCCGATATGGCTCCCCTTTCTGTCGGCGCGCTGACGGACGGTATTTCCCTCAGGGAGCTTGTGGCGGCATATCAGCCCTTCGGCAATGCGGGAATATATTGTAAACCTACGTCTTATACAAAGGTTCTCGATTCAAACGGAAAGGTTATTCTTGAGCATAAATACACGCCCTTGCAGTCGCTCGGCAAAGAAACCTCATATGTTATGAACAAGCTGATGCAAACCGTAATAGAAGGTCCAAACGGTACAGGCAGGGCAGCGCGGCTCTCGGTTACCCCCCTTATCGGAAAAACCGGAACGTCGCAGGACTGGCACGACCTTTCATTCGTGGGATGCACGCCCGATTATGTCAGCGGTATTTGGTACGGCTACGACGTCCCGAAACAAATCCCGACGGGAACGTTCTACAGCTCGGCTCAGGTATGGAAAAACGTGTTCGGTGAAATTGCCGACTCTATGCCGGTTAAGTCTTTCCCGGAAAATAACGATGTAAAGGAGCTTTATTACTGTACCCGCACCGGTCTTATTGCAAGCGGAACCTGCCCCACCGGAGCGGTAGGGTATTATAAAAGCGACTGTATACCCGAAACCTGTCCCGGCAACCATGCCGTGACCGAAAAAAAAGAAAACACCGAACTGGCATAAGTTAAATTCTTCATATTAGAGGATAAAAAATAAGTAAAACTTAGAACCTGTTCCCATAGGCGTAAACATATATCATTTCGGTAGATTTTACCGAATACAGCGTTGAAAATCCT
>DBCY01000112.1 GCA_002293295.1 Ruminococcus sp. UBA946
ACCACCATTGTTAATTGTTAATTTTTAATTGTTAATTGGTACTAGTATTAAATTCATATTCATCTGAAATGCTCAGAATTTCATTGTCATCTCCTATTTGAGCAACAGAAATAATGTCGCCCTCCTGAAGCCCGCCGTTATCATTTGCATAAAGTGAATTTTTATCTTTAAAGACGGTTTCCGTCTTTTTTCCGTTTATAAGGACTGTGCTGAAAGCTGTAAAATTATTCCCCTTTACCGATAGATTAATTTCATACTGTTCATCCTCGGCATTTATGCTTGAAACGTTTTCTACGTATGTCTTACGCAAGCCCATTACCATATCAGCCGGTTTATAAAGGTTCCCCCCTGTTAATTCATCCCTGTAAATATACTTTTCGCCGAAAAGCAAATCATAGCTCAGATAATGCATTAAATCAGGGTAATCCCCGCTTTCGCTGAAATACCTGTTATATGTGCTGACATAGCCGCCGTTAAGTCCGAGCCTATCCATTGTATATGCGGACAGCCTGTACGCATCGAGATTCACTTTACGGACATCAAAATCAAAATTGCTCCATATGACATACTCGGTATCTAAAAGGGAGCCGTTTTCAAGCATTTCATTATCCAGTTCAAGATTCGGCAGGTGGTCGCCGTAAAAAACAACGGCTGATGGTTCGCTGTGACCGGAAAAATAACCGGTAATTTCTTTTATAAGCTTATCGGTTTCATGAAGCTGGTTTATATAATACTCCATCGCCGTTTTCTGTTCGTCTGTCATTTCAGGGCTGTGCGAAGTGATTTTAACATCCGAAGGGGCGTCTTCGGGGAAATCCTCAGGATATTTACCGTGCGGCTGAACGGAAATAGCATAAACAAAATCCCTTGCTTCGGTAAGACTGACAGCATCGGTTATCTCTTTGAGCAGCAGACTGTCGTCAGCCCATCCCAAAGCGTTATAACTGACATTATCCATATATTCGATTGATGTAAAAGTATCAAATCCAAGGTTCGGGAAAACCTTGTGGCGGTCATAAAAAGTACCGTCGTTATTGTGAATGGCATGGCTTTTATATCCGTACCGGCTTAAATCATAACATATGCTCTCGCAGGGCGTATCCTTTAAAACAGTTTTGTAAGGATATTCGCTTGTTCCGAAAAAATCAAGGCTTATGCCCGACAGAATTTCAAACTCCGTATTTGCCGTGCCTGCCCCGATAGACGGAACTGTAAGAAACCCGGATGAATAATTATCTCTCAGCTCAGTGAAATTAGGAACCGGGTTTTCACTGAATTCCATACCGGAGATATAATTAACGTCAAAGAAGGATTCCAGCTGAATCATTATTATATTAGGCAGTATATCCGGCTCGGTATTCTCTTTTTTATCGTCAAGTAAATTCCTTATTTCGTTCATTTTAACTTCGCCGTATTCATCCGGCTTGTTAATCCCCTGGTCGATGAAGCTGTTGGAGAAACAGTAAGCAAAACCGTAATCCTCATAAGCGTCGGCAATATTGGGATAATTTGTAGAGGCGGTTTCCGCCGCTATCGAGGTGCCGTTTATAACAAAAACACTTATAAAAGCGGATGCAATAACGGCTGCTGATGTGAAGTAATGAATGCTTTCCTTTACCTTAGGAGCTTTCAGCCATAACAGTACAAGTCCTGCAACAACCGCGGCAGAAACAACGCAAAGCAGCACTATCTGCCATCCCTTAAGATATACGTCAATTATACCTATTACTGAGCTTAGTATCTGTAAATCAACGGCGGAAAACGGAGTGATTCTGAATCCCAGTAGCACAAAATTAACTATTCCGCAGGTAAGCCATACCAGAGATATAAGGGTCAGTCCGAATGCGCGGCGTCTGAAAACCAGACATACCGACATTGTCAGGAAAATAATAAGGGCGTTATATAAAAACATAAAGGGACGGTCGAAAATATACCCGAAACCGTCAAAAATACTCCGGCGCCCCAGACATTCAATAGCCGTATTCATAATAAAAGCCGCTAAGGCAATAAAAATCATTATATGCTTTTCATACAGTAATTTAATACCATAAAAAAAATTTACTAAAACTTTTTTCATCATGCCGCTCCTTAAAACTAAAAAGCAATTGTAAAAATCATCATTATTATTTATTTTTGAATTATTCCGATATAATGAAATAATTTTTATTTATATCACTTATGTTAAAACGCTGTAAAGATTATAGCACATATATTAAATTAATGCAATATTAAAATTTAACAAAAATACAAATCCTAGCCAATAATAATATTATGTCTAAAGAAACTGATTATTAATAATACCGCCGAAGTCGGTACACCACCATTGTTAATTATTAATTATTAATTGCTGCCCCCCTTGTTTTTGAATATTTCAAGCGCGCGGTTAATGTCATCTGCGTTCTTTTTATCTTCCCAGTAAATCATCAGATGAGAAAACCCGTATACAAACACGGTGGATAAAAGCATAAATATTACTCCCGGAAAAGATACGGCATACCATCTGAAAAAACCGCCAAGCACAAGAACCGAGGCTGTGATTAATAAAAAGTGTATAATCAGACGGATAGCATATTCTTTTTTACTCATATCCTTATTAGGATAAAATACAACAGTAACAAGAGAGGTTACAAACCCGAGCAGCAGGCACTGCCATAAAACATAAGAAAAACACATCTCAATACCGCTTAATGTCATATTTATGGCGCAAACCAAAACGGTGCCCGTCGTAATTTTAGTAAAAAAGCTGAAGAATGATTTGATTGTATCCATGGTCACACCCCGATTCCAAGTTTTTTCTTCAGGTCAGGCAAATACTGCCTTGAAATTATCAGCCTTTCATCATTTGACAAAAGCGCTTCGAAACGTCCGTTAAAAGAGGGGAACAGCTTTTGGATTCTGTTAATATTAACAATAACCGATTTTGAAATCCTGATAAAATCTGTCTGTTCAAAACGCCGTTCCAGCTCGTAAAGCTTCATTTTTATTTCGTATACGCTGCTTTCGCAGTATACAAAGGTTTTGTTGTCGACCGACTCAAAATAAAATACTGTACCCGGGGGAACCATGCAAATGCTATCTCCGTCGCTGCATACAAGGTTTTCATGCTCCGCTTTGACCATTGCTATCAGTTTCAGCATCCTGTCGTCAAGATTCCTGACTTTAAAAACGATTTCGTCTTCTTCGTCGCTTAAAATATCCTGTATGGTTATTTTGATATTAATCATCCCCCCGTGAAATTATCTGTCGCTTAACGAACGCTTCCTCATTATAATAACGCTGATACCCAGAAACACCATTCCGTACAGAATCATTAACCCAAGCTGCATGCCTTCGCTGATAATATTATCTCCGATACTAAGGGTAATGCCGAACTCCTCGAAAAATACATCCGCCTGTTCCGCCGGTATATTCTGGACAACCCTTCTCATGGCGTCCTCGGAAATAATTCTTCTGAATGCCGTCGCTCCGTGCAGAACGGGCAGCAGTTTAAGGAATTTCTGTACGAAATCGGGTATTGCCGACACCGGGAGATAAATTGCCCCCATGAACCCGACAAGCGTTCCGGTTATGGTGCCGAGGCTTGACCATGCTTTTCCGCTTTTAACAAAAACCGCAATCAGATACATCATGGATGAATAAGTAAAGGAATTAACTAAAATTGCGGCAAACAACCTAATATACCGGGATATAGACAGCATTCGGGCTCCCGAAGCCGCCGCATATGCTCCCGCTCCCGCGAATGTTATAACACATATTATAACCGACGTTATAAATGACGCTCCCAGATATCCAAGTGCGATTTTAAGCCTTCCCGCCGGCGACACATAAAAGCTTTGCAGTTTGTTTGTTACCTTGTCGTCAACCATTGACATCGAAGAAAAAGCGATTGTCACAGCATTTACAGACACCATTCCGGCTATTGCCCACATCAGGACAGCAAGCTCGGCATTTGTTCTCAGTTCTTGAGTTTCTTCAATACCGTAATATTCCAGAATGCTTAAAATACTGTTTACGCACATATCACCCAGGAAAAACACCATAAGCATTATTACCACAAGCATTGAAATCAATGAAAAAAAGACTGCCGATTTATCCCTGAAATAAATTTTAAGGTTTCTTGAAATAAGCGCGCCTGTCTGTTTCATCAGGATTCCCCCCCTTTTAAACCGGACGGACTTCCTACAGCGTTCAGGAAAACGTCGTCCATACTTCCGGCTATTGTCTCAAAGCCGCTGATTTTCGGATGAAGCTCATTCAGAATCGCAACGGCGTCAAGCGTTTTATCAATATAAACCGTATACCCTGAATCGGTGCGCTTGAAATTCCTTCCCGAAAGGTGGGAACCGATGTCTTCATCAGTATATAGCATCAGCTTATCCTTGGCGAATTTCTCTTTCAGCTCAAACGGGGTACCCTGAGCATAAATTTTCCCTTTGTCAATAATAACTATTTTATTTGCTTTTGCGGCCTCTTCCATGTAATGAGTAGTCAGGAAAACGGTCATAGCGGTATTTGCGCGCAGCTTTTCTATTGTTTTCCAGACTATTTTTCTGGTGGAGGGGTCAAGTCCTGTGGTGGGTTCGTCCAGAAACAGAATTTCAGGAGTATGCATAAGCGCGGCTGCGATTTCACACCGGCGTTTCTGACCGCCGGAGAGGTTTTTATACCTTTTTTTCAATATGTCCCCCAGTTCGAACATTTCCGTTATTTTCCGGAGATTTTTTTTGACATCCTGCCTGTTTTCATAAAGGACTCCCCTTAAAATCAGGTTTTCCTCCGCGGTAAGAAAACCGTCAAGGCAGTTGTGCTGATAAACGACGCCGATTTTACGGTGTATGTCTTCATTGTCCTTACCGACGGTGAATCCGCAGATTTCCGCTGTTCCGTCCGTCTGCGGCATAAGTGCGGACAATATGTTGATTGTCGTTGACTTTCCCGCTCCGTTCACGCCTAAAAACCCGAAGAAATCCCCCTTCTGGACGGTGAAGTCTATTCCGTCGACCGCTTTAACTTCCCCGAAGTGCTTTTTAAGGTTTTTTACGCTTATTATATCATGCATATCCCTTGCCCCTTTCCTGTAGCTTTCTGAAACCATCCATGGGTTTAAAACTATAGTATCACAGGAAAGAGGCGTTTTCAAGAGCGTTTCGGCAAAGTGCGTTATCATGAAGCTGAAATGCTGAAATCACTGCGTGAAATGCACATACTACACTGACTTTATTTCCAGCTCAGGCGGGACTGTCCGTAAAATATCCTCCGCCGAGCCCGTATCGTAAATCCAATCCTGTATTTTATCCCTGCGAATAACAACGGGCATGCGGTCATGTATAACCGAGGCGGATTTGTTCGCGTTTGCCGTTATAATAACAAACCTCGGCTCACCGCCGGAAACATTCCATAATCCCGCCATATAAAGAATATCCGAATCAGGAACGGTATGAAAATATTTTTGTTTATCCCTGTCCCACTCATAATAACCGGAGCTTAAAACAACGCACCGGCGGTTCAGAAAGCTGTCCTTAAACGCCGCTTTTTCCCGTACGGTTTCGGCGCGGGCATTTATTAATACGCGGCTTCCCTTATAGCCTTTAAATCCCCACTTCACCGGCACGGGGGATATTTCACTGTTTTTATTTACGAGGACGGGTGCGGTGTCCGTCGGGTAAATATCTCCGTATTTTATTTTACTGTCGGGGTACCTTTCCTTTACCTTCTGCATTATTCCGGCAAGCTCGCTGTCAAAGTCGTCATCGCCGGGAAGCCTGAATCTTCCGCACATAAATATTACCTCTTTCTGTATTAAAGTTTAGGAAACGAAGTTTTTCAAACTTTAGCCTCTACAAACCATTTTTCCCCGTCGTAAAAAATATATGCCTGCTGGTTTTCAATCCTGCATGTATAGCGCAGGCCAAGGCCGCCCGCTTTCATGCTTGCCCTGTTTTTCTTGTCAATGACCTTATCGATTTCATATTTTGTGCCGTCCTCCCAGACTATAGCATGAGGCGTTATGTTTCCGTCCGTGCCAAAAGTTGCGCTGACTTCCACAAAGACTTTCCGCACAAGAACCATCTCCTAAAAATTTATAAAAGTATTTAAATGCTCCTTTTTAAAGTCATGCTTAGAGTAATCAAAATCCGTCAGCATAACGCCGCGCTGAAGAGACGAGTGCCCGAAACGGTTTCTTATGCCGTCAACCGCCGTTTCCAGTTCCTCATGCTTGAAGATTCTGGCGCAATCCGATAAAAAGGAGAGCTGAATAAAATCGGCGTATTTAAGCTGAGAAGCCCTGACCCCCAGTCCGCGCACGGGCTGACCGTCATGATTAGCCTTAAAAAGCGACATGGCAAGGTCGAATATTGATTTTGACGTTCGGTTGGGAACGTCAAGCTTTGCCTGGCGTTCAATCCATGACAGGTTTGCGCTCCTGATTGAAAGCTGCACCGTTTCACACACAAATTCATGCTCCCGCAGCCTCGCCGAAACGCTTTCGCTGAGCATCATAAGCGTCATTTTTGCGTCGCTTTCCGTCAGTATATCCTGCGGGGCGGTTGTGGAGTTGCCGATTGACTTTATAACGGGATTCACTCCTGCCGCCGAAACGGGGGTGCTGTCGAAGCCGTTGGCGTATCCCCAGATGAGCAGCCCCGTTTTTCCGAGCCAGCAGTTCATATTTCCAGGCTCGGTTCTTGCGAGTTCGCCTATTGTGTATATATAACGGCTCATCAGCTTTTTCAGAGTTGAATATCCCACAAAAATCATTTCATTTACGGGCAGCTTCCATACCTTCTCCTTAAAGTCTTCCTTGGTTATAACGGTTACGGCGTCCGGCTTTTTCATGTCGGAGCCGAGCTTTGAGAAAACCTTGTTATATGATACCCCTATGGAAACTGTTATGCCCAGCTCTGTTTTCACCCTTTTGCGGATTTTTTGGGCTATCTCTTCTCCCGAACCGAAGAGCATAGAGCTTCCCGTCACGTCAATCCATGCCTCGTCCAGACCGAACGGCTCGATTCTGTCGGTATAGTCAGCATAAATATCCTGAAGCATTTTCGAATGCTTCAGATATAAGTCATAATGGGGGGGTATAAACATAATATCAGGGCATTTCTGCTTTGCATGCCAAAGCACGTCGCCCGTCTTAACCCCGCAGGCTTTAGCCTCGTTGCTTTTCGCGAGGACAATTCCGTGCCGTTCCTCAACGTTTCCGGCCACCGCTATAGGTTTTCCGTGCAATGACGGATTATACAGGCATTCAACCGAAGCGTAGAAATTGTTTGCGTCGGAATGAAGTATAGAACGTTCCGTATTTTCCATTTTATCACCACTAAACGAAATATATGTTTCGTTTATATTATAGAACAAATGTTCCTAAATGTCAAGAGGAAAAATCTGCATACGCAAAAAAATATACGGTAAATATTTATAAAATTTCAAAAAGGTATTGACATTAGAGCCGCTCTATGCTTTATACTATAATTGCAGCTGTAATTATAATTATAAAGGAGGATATAAAGTGTATTATTCTATAGGGGAAATGTCATCGATGGTAAACATTTCAAAGGACACCCTGAGATATTATGACGAAACGGGCGTATTGAAGCCCTGTATGATTGACCCTGAAAACGGATACAGGTATTACAGTATTGAGCAGGCGGAAACCATTGCCGGAATCATTGAATATAAGGAATACGGCTTTTCCTTAGAACAAATCAGGGTATTGCTGCTTTGCAATGATGACGCGGAATTAAGGTCAGCTCTTCAAAAACAGGAGCAGGAGCTTATCAGACGGAAAAACAGGCTGGAAATTGCTTTAGTAAGATTAAGAAACAGAATGGAGGTTACGTCAATGGAAAATAAAGATAAAAAAAAGGTTTTAATAACAGACGACTCGGATTTTATGCGTATAATGCTTTCTGAACTGATAAACAAACATGGCGGTTTTATACCTTTGGAAGCAAAAACAGGTGAAGAGGCGCTGAGCCTGTATGCTTCGGAAAAACCATGGCTTGTGCTAATGGATATTATGATGCCCGGAGGTATGGACGGCATTGAGTGTACGGAGAAAATCCGCCGGCTAGACCCTGACGCAAATATCATAATAATATCGGCGTATGATGATGAAAAAAATAAAAATGCCGCAAAAAAAGCGGGGGCAGGCGGTTTTATAGCAAAACCTTTCAACGGAAATATACTTCTTGATTTATTATCTGACAGGATTCCGGAAATTAATACTGAAAAAAGGTATATTAAGTTCTAAAATAATTTTTATTTCAAATGTAAACAGCCGGAAACAGATTTAATCAGTTTCCGGTTGTTTTCGTATATTATATTACTTTAATTCCGTAGCTTCCGCAAAGTTCGTTAATACCGTATCTGTAAATCATTCCCAGAGGATTCAGAACCCAAAGGTTATCCCTGCGTTTTATTTCACAGGCAACCAGCGTTTTTTCGTTAAGCTTGCCCTGAAGCGGGAATATGTAGGTTTTCCCGTCGTCGCAGGCAATACGCATGGCAGGCTCCTTTAACCTTGAAAAATTAACATCGGGAGCGGCGTCATAAATAGAAAATGCTATATCCGTCTGTGAAATATCCGGTGCTATGGACTTAAGGTTCAAAAACATAACCCTTTTGTCCGGCGCGTTTAAATATTTTACGCCCGTACAGGCTGAATGGTCGTTGCCGAAAAACACGAAATTGTTTTTTGCTCTTACCGAACCGTATGAATCAAGCAGAAACGCATATATGTCAATATCCATCGGGAAGTCCGAAGATGCGCAGACAAGGTCTATTTCAGCATTTGTACAGGTTAAATTTATATTCTGACCCCGGCGGATAATAATTTCATCATTATTATCGGGTGAATAAAGCTTTTCTGTATTTTTAAGGTTATAATTAATTTCGGGGAAAATAATACTTTCTGCGATGATATCCTGTTCGGTGAAATGTCCCGCCGCGTTGTATTCGGAGGGTTCAAATATGACCGTGCCGTTATGCGTGTCAGTTAAATTTTCATCCGCGGTTCCGCTGAGGTATATTCTTCTTGTTACGGCGGATTTTAAGAAAATTTCACCGTAAATATACGAACCGGTTCTGACGGGCGATGTTTCGATTGTAACAGTGTTTATTCCAGCCTTCAGTTTATCGGGATAGATTTTAACATCATAAAAGGAAGCAATTAGTTCGGCATCGACAGGCACATCGAGCATAAATCTGAATATATGCTTTTTATCGCTTGAAAAACTGCCCATATTAAGGACTTTGGGGATGCCCCAGTATTTTTCCTCCCCTGCGATTCCCGCTAAATTTCCGATAACTTCGACATTTTCAAAAGAAGTATCATGAACGGTCGAGTATATTGAAATATATTTATGAGGAGGGAGCGAATCATTGGTAATTTCCACTCTCAGGTTTCTGAGCGTTACGCCGGGAGCTTTAACAGTCAGGATTGCCCCTGTTCCTCCCCATAAAGTCGTATTGTTCCCGATGACAGTACATGGTTTGTTAATTTCAAACGGTCCTTCAAATTCACCTCCCGGCAGATTTACGGTGCCGTAATTCTCCGGGCTGTCCAAAAGCCTTTGTATATCTGAATTATTCAATAAAAACTACTCCTAATAATGATATTAACGGTAATTGATTTATTACATTAAACAGCGCTTTTTTTAGCACGCATTTTTATAATTAATTTCCTTATAAGGTCTATAGGAATTATAGAGACAGCCAGTCCCAGAACAACAATCCACTGAATAAAGGTTAAACCGTAGCAGTTCATTATAGCGCCGCCGACATAGATTAAAGCGGCTTGAATAACAACGATTAAGCCAAGTATTTTAAGGAATCCGAAATTTCCCTTTATATTGTCAAACAGGTCGGTTTTTTCGGTACGGGCGTTGAAGGCATTGAAAACGGCGAGAAAAACGAAAAGGGCAAAATAGCCGGTGTATAAATCCCTGAAAAGGGTTCCATCGGCAGCCGGAATATTATTCAGTACCGGGATTTTGAACAATCCCCCTGATGAATTATAGGTGCTGAATGCTTCCGTATCGGTTTCAAGGAACATATACTGCAAAGGCCTTAATAGAAGGAACGACAAACTGATAATAAAAGCCCAGAATGCTCCTGTGATAATCTGCGTCCACATTAATTTTGAAACTATAGGTTCTGTGCGTGTTTTTGGTTTTTCATCCATGAATCTCTGGAGTGCCGGTTCGCCTCCGAACGCCAGTGCCGCCAGCGTATCCATAACAAGGTTAATCCATAGAATCTGAGTTATGCTCAGAGGGTTGTCCATTCCAAGCAAAGGACATATGAAGGATACCGCGACAGCAGTAACATTAATGGTAAGCTGGAAAACTATAAATTTTCTTATGGAATTAAATATCGTGCGTCCATATAGAATAGCTTTCTGTATTGAATTGAAATTATCGTCGAGGATAACAATATCGGACGCTTCCTTTGCTACTTCCGTGCCTCCGCCCATTGCAAAACCGACGTCGGCTTTCTTCAGCGCGGGTGAGTCATTCACTCCGTCCCCTGTCATACCCGTTACCAAATCAAGCTCCTGAGACAGGCGGACAAGCCTTGACTTATCCGTCGGCAGCGCTCTCGCTATTACGCGTATTTTCGGAAGAACCTTTTTTATTTCGTCATCGCTCATTGAAGCAAGCTCGTCGGAAGTCATAATAACGGGGTCAATGATATTAAAAATTCCCGCGTCATTGGCTATGGCAACGGCAGTGTCCTTTCGGTCTCCGGTTATCATAATTACCTGTACGCCCGCCTTTTGAACCTCGGCGATTGACGTTACCGATTCCGGGCGTACCTCATCCCTGATACCCAGTATGCCGACTAAAGTCCAGCCGCCTTCAGGGAGTTTTTCATCGGTAATGACGTCATCGGAAATAGCAATGGCAAGCACCCTTATTGCGCGCTTTGCAAGCTCGTCAATACGTTTTTCGATAATCCAGTTATCATCGGCGGTATGCTTATTCCCCTCAGAATCAAAAAAATACCTGCATTTCTTTAATATTTTTTCGGGAGCGCCTTTAATAGCCGTTATGTTTGTATTCCCGAAAGACAGGGTTGTAGCCGAATATTTATCGGCGCTGTTGAAGGGGAGCGCTGCAATTTTCTCAGCCTTTCCGCTGTCCTTGCTGAGACTGTCCTTTGCGAACGCAAGAACGGCGCGTTCGGTAGCGTTACCCCCGATTACCTTATCCCCGTTTATTATGGCATTTGTATTTTCCGAAATCGCCATGACCAAAAGCTGACCGAGCTTGCCGTTGATTGACTTGCAGGATTTATACTCAGTGCCGTAGCCGTCTGTAAAGGATACGGTTTCCAGCAAGCCCTTTGTAATAGTTCCGGTTTTATCGGAAAAAAGAATGTTAAGACTTCCGGCTGTTTCTATACCGGCTATTTTTCTTACAAGGACGTTGTCTTTCAGCATCTTGCCCATATTCTGAGCCGATACGATGGCAATCATAAGCGGAAGCCCCTCCGGGACCGCCATAACAATAATAATTACCGCTAAAATAATAGCGTCAAGGAAATCTTTAATAAGCGTTCCCGCAAATGAGCCGTCAAAATAAATACCTAATCCCGTTTCAAAAATGCGGGATAAAATAAAAGCCGCTGCAATAGCAATGCCTCCGATATAACCGAATTTGCTTATCCCCCCAGCCAAAGCGGACAGCTTTACTTTCAAGGGTGATTCGCGGTCGGTATCCTGCTGCAGTTCGGCTGCGATTTTACCGTATTCGCTTTTATCGCCTACAGATGTTATTTTAGCTACGGCGTTGCCGGAGCAAACAATAGTCCCCCTGAAAATTTTATATGGATTAAGTGTGTCAAGCGGAGTGCCGTCTTCGGTATAATCATCGGGAACGGCGTTTTTCGGAGCTTCAGCCGATTCTCCGTTAAGAACCGACTGGTCAGCTTTAATGCTGCCGTCAATTATAATACCGTCTGCCGGGATTTTATCGCCCGACTGCAAAAGCACAAGGTCGCCGCATACAACGTCATCTATTGGAATTTCAACGATATTCTGTCCGTTCCGGTAAACCTTGCACAGTATTTTAGACGCGCTTTCCTGAAGCTTTTTGAATGCGTTTTCATTGCGGTATTCCGAAAATGTGGATACAAGCGTTGCAAGGATTATCGCCAGTGCGATACCGAGCGGTTCATACCATTCAATTTCAGTCTCGACAATTCCCATATTGCTCAGCAGAAGAATAATAATATTTATAAGCAAGGCAACTATCAGAATTTTTACCATAGGGTCGGTGAAATTGAGAAGCAGCTTTCTTATAAAGGTTTCGCCCTTAACCTCCGTAAGGCTGTTGCTGCCGTGTGTTTCGCGGGATTTTTGCACTTCGTTTTCATTAAGGCCGTTGAACGCCATTCTAAACTCCTTCTGCCGTTTTGCAGCTGTATAAATTTAACAAATTTTATCAGGATAAATGTCAGCGGGGTTTACCGCCTGTACGCGGGTCTGAACGGCTTCGCCGTTTTGTGCGTGAAACGCACATATTTTAATTTACGGAGTAAATTAAAACAGACCCGCTGTTCCGCCGGGAATGTTCGGTGTTATCTTAACGCGGATAAGCATACCCCTGTCCTCGCGGGAAGCGCGGAAAACCGTATTATCCTGTAAATGTATGGCCTGTCCTGCCGGCACCGGATTTCCTTTCGGCGAAAGCAGTCCGCTGGCATCGCTGTTGATAAGATACCATTTGTCATTATGACAGCAAACATAAGCCTGCAAAGATTTATCCGACTTTTCATCAGGGAAGATGCCCGAAATCATATGCCACTTGAAAAGGGGTGTGTTATTTACAATATCAAGCTCGGAATACTGCCGCCATTGCCCCTGATGGCCGCGTATTTCAGAATTAAGGTGAAACCTTACAATATTCTTGTCAGAGGCTCTGGTCTGGCAGAAAGGACATACCGGGTTCTGCACATCGTAAAGTACGAACCACCTTTTGCTGCAGTCGGGATTGGAGCATTTATGAAGCAAATCCCATGTAGTTACAAGTCCCCTCTCCCATTCCATTGCTGAAGGACGCATATAGGGGTTATGAAGTCCGTCGACGAAAGCCCTTAAAAAAAGCTTTTCGAGTATGGGACCCAAATCCCTTATACCCCACCTGTATGAATTAGGACGGTTTGACGCGTCGGTAGGATGTTCCGTGAAAAGAGCCATTTCTCCCAAGCCTAAAAAATCGTCCTTTTCTGCTGATTCGGATGAAAAAATCTTCGGTCCCATAAGCGGATGCCGGTTAAAAAGGTATTCATATATCAGAACAGCAAGAGCGTGCAAATCGGTGGATGAGCTTGGAATAACCCGCCTGGGGTCATTCCTGTCAAGCTCCATTGTCGAAAGCACCTCAGGAGCGATATAGCCGCGGGTTCCGGCGACCTCGGGAGGATAAATCCCGGGAACGACAAGGGAATCTATGTCGATAACAACGCAGTTTCCTGTCCGGGGGTCAATCAGCACATTATTATTTGAAAGGTCGGAGTGTGCCAGACCCGCCTGGTGAAGCCTGCGGATTGAACGTGAAAGCAAAAGGGACATCTGAATCATTGACCTGAAATCCCCAAGCTCGCTGCGGTTTAAAAACCTCCTGTTGCTGGAAGTAAACCAGTTGCTTTTTTTATCCTTGCCGTTTAAGTCCAGAAACTGTGAAGCGTTGCCGTCGAAAAAGAAATTCAAAGGATAGGCGGGAGAAACGATTCCGAATTCCGGCTCAACAACAATATCCGTCAGCCAGCAAAAACGCTCCTTGAAATAATCTGCAATTTTTTCGTCATTGCCGATAGCGCCGCCCGCTTTTTCGGGAAGGGTAGGATTATACCGCCCGATAATAGCTTCAATACGGGAACGCATATTATAGTCAATTTTATGCGGTTCGTTAAAGAACTGCACCACATAAGACCTGTCGGGAGTAAAATAAGTATATTTCATTCCCCCTCTGGGAGGATTGTCGGTAATTACATAAGACAGCTTTTTGCCGCTTGCCAGTTTACATTCAGCAATTCTGTTCATTTAAGACTCCATTCATCCGTTCCGGCGGTATATAACTAGTACCAATCCAATTAACAATTAACAATTAAAAATTANNTATGATTTTTATTATTAAATTGTTACAAGGTACTAGTAAAGGAAACAATCAATGTTTTTGTTTCTTGCTTATCCTGATTTTCAGAACAAGCGAAAACGCCGCCAGAATAACCGTTAATCCGGCTGATACAGCCGCTATTAAGGAAAAGTTTATGCCGCCTTTTATTTTTGTCCTGAATACAAACTCCGTTACCGATAATGACGGTACTGTAAATTCCAAAGAGTTGTCCGTAATACCGATATTATCGGCAAGAAGCTTAATTTCGGGGGAATCCCCGGTTATGCCGTATATATCAGCGGACGAATAGCTTACGTCCCCGGAAAGATTTATTGTTACGGGCGTGTCACTGTTCATAGATTTATTGGTAACAATTGCGGTAAGAGTATCGTCCGAGCCGTCGTTTGACGACGCGTAAACCGACATTTCCGCTGACTCGCTTATACTGCTTTCGATAAGGGTATTTCCGAAGGAAGCCCCGTTTCCGTCGTAATCGGTAAACATATTAATGGCTCCGAACTGATAATCATTGTTGTCAAACGACCAAACCGAAGCAAAGAACACATCGTTTTCGGCAAAAATGCCCAGCGCGTCAGCCTGTGCGATTGCTCCCGAAATATGATTGCGGCTTCCGAAATCATATTCCGTAACGGCAATAAGCGTTCCCGGATAATAACGTTCAACCGAGCTTTTAATGTTGGGAAGAAGGGGTAAAAACTCAGCCCCCGTATCGGTTATCCAGCTGTTTTCGCGGTATTCCGCGTCAAAAAGGGAGCGTGTGCTGTCAAGCCTAGCCCTTACGCATTCAGGGTTGTCGTAATGCTCGCAGTAACGCTGGTTGCAGACACCCCTTGCTTCGGTGTAATAATGAATATCCAGAACATCAAGCAGCCGCTTCCCGGCTTTTTCGCTTTCTTTGTTCATTAAATCAAGATAACAGTCGATAAACCAATTGTAACCGCTTTCAGCTTTTATATCCTGCCAGTCCGGAGCGTTCTGAAAACTGACATAAGCGTTGTACCCGTAAAGGGAGGGGCCGAATACCAAAGCCTGCGGGTCAAGGTCCTTTACCGCTGAAGCAAGCGACGAGGATTTTTCAATAAGCTCCGAAACGGACAGCTGTTCTTTTCGGATAAGGCTGTGCGTACCGTTCCATAATCCCGGTTCATTGTCAAGCGAATAGCCTTTTATACCCCCCGAACCGGAATTCCCGAGGTTTTGAATCAGATAGTTTATGTATTCGTCCATATAAACGGTATCGTCCGAGGTATCGGGAGTCAGGGAAAACTCTGCGTTCTTACGGTTTTCTACCTTTACCCAGCGGTCTGAGGGAACGGCGTCTTTCTCAAACATTCTGCCCGAACCGTCGCGTGAAACATATCCCAGCATCTGAAGAGTCGTAAGCATAAACGGAATACCGTGCTTTTCAGCCTCTGCTCCGGTATAAACAGCGGGAGCTCCCGGTATTTTTCTATACTCTTCGGGGAGCGTCTGAATCATATAGCTGTCAGAGGTATTATGCCAGTCGCTGCCCGCGTTGGAGAAATTATTTTCCCAGTTATAAGCGGACATGCGGTTCCCGCCGAGCCTGATTGATTTTGCCTTAACGCTGTCAAGGTCAGCGCCGGAATTAACGCCGTAAATATACGGGGAAATTTCATGAAGTCTGTTATCGGGGTTGATGTTAATTTTCAACATTTCAGTATTCTCCGATAAAGCGGAGCTTTGTTCCGCTGTTATAAACGATAAAACCAGCAGGGATGACACCGCGCACATCAGTCTTTTTTTCATATATATGACCATCCTTAACGGACGTTTTATCCTGAAAGGATAAAACTCCTAAGCTTAAAAATTTATTTAAAACCTTTTAATCCTCCATATTAATTATTACCAGCGTCCTGTCGTCGAAGGAACCCCGTTCAACATAATTGTCAAGCCATACGGAAAGCTGTTCGGATGCGTCATTGCTGTCATGCGCTATGCCAAAGCTTTTAAGGGCGGCACGGCGGATTATATCCGGCGAGTCCCAGAGTTTTTCCAGGGACACCCCGGTTTTATCAATAACATTGCGGGCATACTGAATGGCATATGAAATATCGCTGTCATTAACCCACGGGTAAGAAACCGGTTCGGGTATCAGTTCTTCATAACCGTATCCGCCGCCAGAAACTCCGTCTCCGGCTTTTAATATATCGTTAAGCTGTAAATCAAGATATAACCTCAAAAGCTGAGGATTACCGGGATAATAGTCATCGGCGACGCCGTCCGTCATAAGCAGTACGGATGAGATTTTACGCCTTTGGAGCTTAGTACGGCTCATTAAAGCTTCCGTAGTCCGCATCTGTTCCGAGGTCAGGAACTCGGTTTCGCCCGCGAAACTGCCGCTGTCTGCGTTACCCAGTATCCGGAGCGCGTCGGTAAAAACGGCTTGTTTATTGACGGTGGCAATCATACCGTCGCCGATTTGCACGGCTAAGACAATATGCTCATTGTTTCCGTCTACGGTAACGGGGATTATTATAGCCGCAAGAAGCGTAGCGGAAAAATCCTTAAGTTCGGGAACCCTTTGCAGCTCGTCAAAAATTTCCTGAGATTCCCGTCTTTTAACATAGGCATTTTCTACGGCTTTAAAGGCTTCGTTAAGACTGCCCTGCAAAATTGCGGCAAGTCTGGTGCAGGCTGAAGTAAAAACAGGGTTATCAAATGCAAGACCCAAGTCTCCGGTAAACCCGGGAGCAGACTTTTTAACTCCGGAAAGCTCGCGTTCAAGATAAGAAACAACGGCCAAGCAGGATTCCTTTGCCCCGATACGCGACAAGGGTTTTGACCCCGCGCCGTCGGCGACCGCCGCAACAGTCCAGCTGCCTATGAATTTATATTCATACCAGTCGTCGCAGTTGCTCCCGTCATGCTTGTGTTTTTTTCCCCTGACGCGGGCAGCTATAACCTCGGCGGAATTGGTTTTTTCATAATTGTTCACATATTCGGGAAATCTTTCGGGGATTTCGGGAATAACGTTATATTTCCATAACCCTGCCGTATGTGAAGTTATATCGTGATTAGACAGTATTTCATCATCTTTGTAATTATTATTTTCAGTCATTTAATCCCATGCGAATACGCAGTTCGGCACAGGTTCTCCTCCTTTTATGTTTTAGGGGTAAAATTCAACCGGTTTAATCAGGGTACTATTACAAAGCCCTGAGGGGGAGGGGGAAGCTCTATATTTGACCCGGGTTTGGAATCAAGGCTTTTTGACGACATTTTAACGGAGCTTGAAACCCATGCGAAGAATTGGGCAAGATCGCCTGCCGAAAGCGTATTCATCATCAATACGGATTCGGTAATTTCCTTTAAAACTGTGGTATCGGCGGAAGCTCCCGCCGCGCATGCTATTATATTGGCAGGCTTCGCGCTTTTAAGCTCGGCGGCGGCGGTGCGCCAGTTATCGGTGGGAGCTCCGTCGGTAAGCAGAAAAACAAGGGGTTTCCAGTCGCCTTTCTGGGTATCGGTAGACTTTCTCACTTCCGTTTTTATACATTCGGAAAGAAGTCTTAATGCGGCGCCCAATGAAGTCGCCCCGCCCGCCGTCAGCTGAGGTTCCCTGAACAGCATAAGCTCGGTGAGCGGAACGACCTGNNGAGCCGTTGAATTAAATGTAATAACCGAAAGGTATGCGGTTTCCAGAGCCTGAGGGTCACCCCTGAGCTCTGAAAGCAAAGCCCTGACGCCATGCTTAACGGCTTCAATCGGGTCGCCGGACATTGAACCCGATATATCCAGTAAAAGGTAAACAGGCAGACGGCGTGTAAATTCTGACATAATAAAACCTCTTTTCCGTTTATATAAAAA
>DBCY01000070.1 GCA_002293295.1 Ruminococcus sp. UBA946
AAATAAAACAAAAGGAATAAGCAGTGCTAATTAATAATTAACAATTAACAATTAACAATTAACAATGGCGGTATACCGCCTGCGGCGGTATGATTTTTATTATCATATTATAACTTTTGGGTGTTATAAGGTACTAGAACAAACCACTAACAACTATTCTCTATAAACTACCAGCAGACAGTTCGCTTGTGCCATCCTGTCTTTAAATAAAACCAGGACATCAATACTCAATGCATTATTACGCAGGTATGGTGTTTCGACCGTACCTGCTATTTTTATAAGGACGGTAATAGGAATGTATACTCTTAAAGCAGAAGCTTCATTTGATTCAGCGCATTTTTTAAGCGGTTATGAGGGTAAATGCTCAAATATCCACGGTCACAGATGGACGGTCATTGCGGAAATTTGTAGCAATACCCTGGAATCAGATGGTCAGTACCGGGGGATGGTTGTGGATTTCAAACAGCTTAAGGAAGACCTGAAACGTCTTGCCGAAAATTATGACCATGCTTTGATTTTTGAAATAGGGAGTCTGAAATTCAATACGGTCGAAGCGTTGTCGGAAGAGGGATTTAAGCTGGTCCCGGTGAAATTCCGGCCTACCGCTGAAAATTTTGCAAAATCCTTTTATGAATCAATGAGGATAAGCGGGTATAATGTCAAATGCGTCACAGTATATGAAACGACGGAAAACTGTGCGGTTTATTCGGAATAGACTGTATCGTATGAATAAAAAAAGGAATTATCTTAAATAATGATATGTTATAAAATTACCGAGATATTCACCAGTATAAACGGAGAGGGCAGGAGAGCCGGGCAGCTTGCGGTTTTTGTAAGGTTTGCCGGGTGTAACCTTGAATGTTCGTACTGCGATACAAAATGGGCGAACCATAACGATACGAAATATATCGTTATGGATACTCAGCAAGTCTACTCGCATATTAAATCCGAAAAAATCAATTGCGTTACGGTTACCGGCGGGGAGCCTCTTATTCAGGAAGGTATCTTTAAACTTCTGGAATGCCTTTCAGGAGATGTAAGCCTGTCAGTTGAAATTGAAACAAACGGTTCGGCGGATATTTCCGGCGTATTAAAGCTGGGTAAAAACCGTCCTCTTATTACAATGGATTATAAGCTTCCTTCTTCCGGTTCGGAAAAGTCCATGCTTCCTGAGAATCTTAAAAAGCTTGAAGAAAAGGATACGGTTAAATTCGTATGCGGTTCGCAGGAAGACCTTGAACGGGCATATGAAGTTATAAACAGATATGACCTGATTAATAAGTGCGGGGTTTATTTAAGTCCCGTTTTCGGCAGACTGGAACCCGTAAGGATTGTTGAATTCATGAAAGAACATAATCTAAACGGAGTGAATTTACAGCTTCAAATGCATAAATTTATTTGGGAGCCCGGTGAAAGGGGAGTCTAGTACCAATTAACAATTAAANNTGCGGCGGTATAATTTTAATTTACTATTCGCAATTACTAGTTACTAGAGTAATTTATCCTAAAAGGATGGTATAAAATGAAAAAAAGTATAGATTATAATACAATTGAGAAGAATATCAGGGAAATACTTATTGCATTGGGGGATAACCCCGAACGCGAAGGGATAAAGGAAACTCCCGGACGGGTTGCCAGGATGTTCGGCGAAGTATTCGAAGGCATGCTGTATACAAACGAAGAAATCGCAAGTATGTTCAGCAAATCCTTTGAGGACGGCTTTTCTGTCAATAATAACAATGACATAGTAATAGTAAGGGATATAGAGGTGTTTTCATTCTGCGAACACCACCTTGCTTTGATGTATGATATGAAGGTAACCGTAGCCTATATACCTGACGGAAAAATTCTGGGTCTTTCAAAAATCGCGCGTATTTCCGATATGGCGGCAAAGCGTCTGCAGCTGCAGGAGCGGATTGGAAACGATATTGCCGAAATTATGGCTCTAGCCTCCGGTTCGCGGGATATTGCGGTATTCATTGAGGCAAACCACAGCTGTATGACAATGCGGGGAATCAGAAAACCTTCCGCAAAGACAATGACTTCATGCCTGAGGGGACGCTTTAATGACGACGAATCGTTTCAAAACAGGCTGTTTATGCTGCTGAAACAAAATTAAATCCCCGATATGAAAGGAATGTTAAAAATGAATGCCCTTGTTCTTTTAAGCGGCGGGACTGACAGCGCGACCTGCCTTGCCGCCGCCTGCGCTCAGTACGGTAAAGAAAACGTCTCTGCGATGTTTGTTTCATACGGACAAAGACATATTAAGGAAACCGCTTCGGCAAAGGCTTTGGCGGGATATTACGGAATTGAGCTTATAAGTATTGATTTGTCGCCGATGTTTCAGTTTTCCGGCTGTTCTCTGCTTTTAGGCTCAAATACGCCGGTACCGGCCGAAAGCTATTCTAAACAGCTGGAGAAAGAAAGCGGCGGGTTTGTTTCCACATATGTTCCGTTCCGCAACGGGTTGTTTTTATCGGCGGCGGCAAGCATAGCTCTATCAAAGGGATGCGGCGTCATTTATTACGGAGCGCATTCCGGCGACTCGGCTGAAAATGTTTATCCCGACTGTTCCGAAAAATTCAACAATGCCATGAATACGGCGGTTTATGAAGGAAGCGGGCATATGCTGAGAATAGAAGCGCCTTTTATCGGTATGACAAAGGCTGAGGTCATAAAAACCGGGATTTCGCTTAATGTGCCGTATGAGCTGACGTGGAGCTGTTATAACGGGCAGGATAAGGCTTGCGGCAGGTGCGGAACCTGTTTGGACAGGCTGAATGCTTTTAAGGAAAACGGCATACCCGACCCAATAGAATTTGAGAATTAAAGGATGGTCATAAAATGAACGGAAGAACAAAGGATGAAACCGCAGGAATTTCCCTGCTGGGAAATAAAGAAACTGTATACGCCGACGCCTATTCCCCCGGCGTGCTTGAAACATTTATAAACAAGCATCAGGAGAACGATTATTTTGTTAAGTTCAACTGCCCCGAATTCACAAGCCTTTGTCCGGTAACGGGACAACCGGATTTTGCGGCGGTTTATATTTCGTATGTGCCGGACGTCAGAATGGCCGAAAGCAAATCCCTTAAGCTTTATCTGCACAGCTTCAGGAATCACGGGGATTTTCACGAGGACTGCATGAATATAATCATGAAGGATTTAATTAAGCTTTTAGAGCCGAAATACATTGAAGTATGGGGGAAATTCACCCCTAGGGGGGGTATTTCAATAGACCCGTACTGCAATTACGGAAAACCGGGAACAAAATGGGAGCAGGTCGCTTTTGACAGGATGGCAAAGCATGATATGTACCCCGAAAAGGTCGATAACCGGTGAATTACGGCGTTTCACTGTTTATGCAATAAAAATTAATATTAAATGATTCAAAATAAATGCGTTCTGATTTGACTTTAAAAGCCATTTCAGGGCGCATTTAATACTAAAGCAAGTCGTTTTCCTAGTACAATTAACAATTAACAATTAAAATTAACAATG
>DBCY01000020.1 GCA_002293295.1 Ruminococcus sp. UBA946
CCCTTTCGACTGGTATACAGAGCACGGCGCGGACGTCACATAACGCCCGCTTTTTCCCGTTCGGCTTTGCCTTTACCCGTAACCTCGGCGACGGTCTTTTTCGATATGAGCATATCCTGTAAAATATTCGCGGCTTCCTCATCCGCTTCTGAAATATAGTGCAGATACTTGTTCGTAGTGTCAATTTTGCCGTGACCCAAACGCTCCTGAACCTGCTTGATATTAACCCCGCCGTAAAGCATTAAGGTAGCTGAGGTATGCCTCAAACTGTGGTATTTCTTGTGTTTTAAGCCGTTCTTCTCTAAAAACATGGCGAATTTTCTTGTCGGGGTTTGCGGATTCATAATCTCGCCGTCCCATTGGGTAAACAGCCAGTCCCCATCGCGCCATTTGCTCCCTAACCTTTCGGCTTCGCGCTCTTTTTCGGCTTTAAGCATAAGGACAAGCTGTGTGCAGTAGGGATTTATTGCGATAGTGCGTATTTCATAATCTTTAGGCGGCTTGATTTGCGTAGGCTTGCCCGTCAGTTTGACCGCCGCTCTTTCAATCGTAACCTTGTTGGTATTATAATCAAAGTCGGAAAATTTCAGCGCCGTCAGTTCGCCCCGCCGCGCTCCGGTCATAATGGCAAGCTGAATAAGAACCTGAAACTGCAAATCCTCTTTTTCAAGGCAGGAGAGCATTTCAGCCGCTTCCTGCTTGGTAAAGACCTCAATTTTCGGAACAACCGCCTTGGGAATCGTCAGCTTTTCGGTATCGGCGGGATTCAAGGGTATTATTTCAAGCTTGACCGCCTGATGAAGTATTGACTGCAAAGCGGTCAGGTAGCGGCGCACCGTGGACGGCGCACGCTTGTTGCCGGGGTCTGATATGCCGTGGGTCGGTTTTCTTTCAGGAAATTCTGAACGTGAATAGGCTTGATGTCTTTCATTTTCAGATGTCCGAGCAGAGGGGATATGTGTTTTTTCACAATATCCTCGTATAATTCATATGTACGGAGCGAAAGGCGTTCTTTCATAATATCGAAATACTGAGGGATAAATCCGTCCAGCGTCAGCTTGGGATTACTTGAAGTCAAGCCGTTTTTGCACTGTTCCTCAAACTGAACCGCCTGACGGCTAAGTTCCTTTTCAATCTGCTTCGCCGTCATGCCGGGCGCGGGTTTATATGATATAGTATGCGGTTTGAGCCGGTTTCCGGCGCTGTCATATCCCTGATAAACCCTTATGGTATAGGAAATAACCTCGCCGTTCTTGTTTTTACGCGGATTAATGCTTGCCATAATTTTCTTCCTTTCATATAAATATTTTACGCCGCGAACAGCGTTTTGTCAAGCAATAAAGAACAAAAACCTTCTCTGAAATATCCCGCCTTTGCGCAGTTTAACGTATCTTCGGCGCACGAATGGCGCACCAAGCCATAAAACACAATAAAAAATACGTTGTTTGAATTTCCTTCAAACAACGTATTCATCAGTGTTTGCTGTGGAGCGGATTACGAGGCTCGAACTCGCTACCTCCACCTTGGCAAGGTGGCGCTCTACCAGATGAGCTAAATCCGCATATATGGTGCCTTCGGTCGGAATCGAACCAACGACACGTGGATTTTCAGTCCACNNNNCTACCGACTGAGCTACAGAGGCGTAATAACATCATGAAATTCTTCGGTATTTCCGGAGATTACACAATGGAATTTCTTTGAATTACATTCGCTAAACGGTGATTTTTCTCTGTTATAAACGCTGACGTTAAATATTATATACTAATTTTTCAAGGCTGTCAAGCCTTTTTCAGAAAAAACTTATTTTTATTTGTCTAGGATATATCCGGTAATTGAAAAAAGCAAAAAATATACAAAAACAAAAAGAGTTAAAATAAAGTATAGTGAAAAAATGTCAGAAAAAAAGGAAAATACGAAATAAAAAATGAATTGGAACGAATCAAAGATATGTTACTGCCGGAAAGAACCGGAAAACCAGGGAGTGATACAGCATTATCCAAATCATCTATACACGGTGCTTATACGCAAGCAGGGCAAAAAACCATGACACAGCCATAATACCTGCCAGCCACGCAAGGGCAAGCCAAATTTCGCTCCCTGCCTGTCCGTCGCTGAGCAGAGCCCTGATTGTTTCGACTATGGGGGTCACAGGCTGGTTTTCAGCAAAAATTCTCAGCCCTTTCGGCATGGTTTCGGTAGGAGCGAACGCCGAGCTTACCATTGGCAGGAAAATCAGAGGAAACATAAAGAAAGAAGCCCCCTCTATAGTTCTTGCAACCAGACCCGGAATAACGGCAAGCCATGTGAGAGCAAGAGACATCACCACAAGTATTCCCGTTACCGACAGCCATTCAACTATACCCGCGCCGGAACGGAATCCCATTATCAGCGCAACGGCGAAAACCATTAAAAGCGTGAAAATACTTGACACGACCGAAACGAGGACATGCGCCCACAATGCTGAAAAACGGTTTACCGGCATGGAATTGAACCGGTTGAAAATCCCCTTTTCCTTATCGGAGAACATTCTGAACGCAGTGTATGAAGTATTGTAAGCCGCCGCTATCACAAGGATTCCCGGCAGCTGATAATTAACGTAGTTTACCCCATCCGGCAGACTGGATTTTACCGCACCTCCGAACACATAGACAAACATCAGCATCATTCCGATGGGCTGAACCATTGCCGACAGTATAGTGTCGGGACTTCGCAGAATATGCTTCATTAAACGCCCGAAAAGTATAAATGTTTTTTTCAATCTGTCTTCCTCCTTTTCATAAACAACTGGTATTGTATTGATGTCTTTTATAATAAACCGCTCGGTTTCGGATTAGAATTAGGATACAGGGTGGATTAAATGTCACAGATTGAACTATTACACCACTGCCGGAAGAACGAAAGCTGCTCTTCTGTGCGTAAATAGTGCTCTCCTTGTTCCATAAACCGCAAATCCGCATGAAATCGCCCGGTAAAAGCTTCAATAGTATTTAACTCGACAGTATCATCTTTTGTGCCGTATAATATTGAGACCGGGACATTCCATAAGCTGACGGGATGTTCTGTTCAACATTAAGCTCCGCTATTAATTTGAAAGCCTGAAAGATAAACCCTATATTGCACCGGCGGAATACGGTGAGTTTTTCATCATTCATACGGAATATATCATTCCCGTCAATGATTACATTCCCGGATGCAGGTGTATCAAGCGCACCGATTAGATTAAGAAGCGTGCTTTTCCCTGAACCCGATTCGCCAACTACGGCTATAAATTAACCCTTTTCAACGGAAAAATTCACATTCTTCAGCGCTTTTACCGCCGTTTCGCCGCTGCCGTATGTTTTATACAGGGCTCTTGCTTCCAGCAAATTCATAATGAATCATCCTCTTTTTTAGCCCCTATAATTGAAAGGAAAATTTCTTCCAGGGTAGGCTGTTTTTCTATGTATTCCTTTTTTGCGGGGGGGAACAGCTTTTTAAGTTCGCCGAGCGTTCCGCTTGCTATAATACCGCCGCCGTGAAGAATCGCTATTCTGCCGGCAAGCTGTTCCGCTTCCTCCAGGTACTGGGTGGTGAGCAGGATTGTCGTGCCGTTTTTGCTGAGTTCCTTCACGGTCTTCCATACCTCAATACGAGCTTCGGGGTCAAGCCCCGTAGTCGGTTCGTCAAGGAAAATAACATCGGGATTCCCCACAAGGCTCATGGCAATGTCAAGTCTGCGCGTCATTCCCCCCGAATATATAGCCGCCCTTTTGTCCGCCGCTTCGGTGAGGCTGAACCGTTCAAGAAGGCTGTCAGCGACTTCGGCGCTGTTCTTTATACCCCTAAGCTTCGCCATGAGAACGATATTCTCCCGTCCCGTAAGGATTCCGTCCACGGCGGCGAACTGACCGGTAAGGCTTATATGGCGCCTGACTTTTTCCGGATTGCGTATTACGTCAAAGCCGCATATCTCAGCGCTTCCCCCGTCCGGTTTCATAAGAGTGGAAAGGATATTGACAATAGTGGTCTTACCGGCTCCGTTTGAACCAAGCAAAGCAAAAATCTCACCCTTCCGGATTTCTAAATCAACGCTTTTCAATACTTCATTATCCTTAAAGGATTTTTTTAGCCCTTTGATTTTTACAGCCGCTTCGCTCATTTATAAATAACCCCCTAGTAACAATTAACAATTAAAAATTAACAATTAACAATGGTTGTATACCACCTGCGGCGGTATGATTTTAAACTAATATATAAACATTTAGATGTTACGAGGTACTTGTATTAATATCTGTTCTCAGCCCATAAAATTTATTTATTGTTTTTTCTGCTGTCAAGGCCCGCCCCTGCTGCTATTCCTATACTTAATCCCAGCCCTATTCCTACAGCCAGGTTGTCAAAGAGCAGCATGCCGAATGCAACGCCGAAGCATAATCCCAGGCTGACACCCAATGAAAGATAATAGCCTTTATATTTATTATCCCCGTTATCGTCTTCCTTAATTATATCATCGGTTTTATCTTCGGCTGCTTCTTTGTTTTCCTGCTGCACTTCAGCTTCATCCTGACGGGGTTCTTTAAAATCATCCATATTTATCAGCATCCTTTCAGTTTTTAAGGTATAAGACAGGAGTAAGGCATAAGTGGCTGCGAAGCAAAAACTAACTGCTTACTACTATTCTCTAACTACTGCTATTCATACCTCAGGGCTTCAATCGGGTCTAATTTTGCCGCGCGGTTTGCGGGGTAATAACCGAAGAAAATACCGATTGCCATTGAGAATGAAACGGCTATGACAATTGCTCCCACTGACGGAACTGCGGAGGTGTCAAACAGCAGACCCCCCAGATTTCCGAGCAGTACGCCCGCAATAATACCGATTAAACCGCCAATGGCGCAGATTATAACCGATTCGACGATAAACTGGATCCGTATAGCCGAGTTGGGGGCGCCGAGAGCTTTCCTGACGCCGATTTCACGGGTACGCTCGGTAACCGAAACAAGCATAATGTTCATTACCCCGATACCTCCGACAAGCAGCGATATTCCCGCTATAATCGAAAGAACGCCCTGTATTATTCCCACATACTGGCTGATGCTGGTAAGCTGTTCAGCCATGGTATAGCACATAACCTCGTATGAATTATTATCCTTATAATAACGCTCGTTCACATATTCGCCGAATTCCTCCGAAAATTTTATTACATCAACGTCCTCATAAGTAATGAAATCCACCCATGAGTAATACGGGGAGGCGTTAATCATCTTCCTTGCCGTCGTAATCGGGATATGTATATCATAATTCCTTGAGAAAACACCGCCGAAAGCCGACTGCTTGTATTTGTAAACGCCGACTACGGCAAACTCTTTAACTCCTCCGGCAACATTCATGCTCAGAATCTCGCCGATTGCGTTTTCAGGAGAACCATACAGCTTTAAAGCAAGGTCGTCCGGTATTACGCAGACACTTTTCTGCCCCTGAATATCCTTTTCGTTTATGTACCTTCCCCTTAAAAGGTCTGTGCTGAAAATATGGATAAAATCAGAATTATAACCGTAAACAGTCATATTTATATCTTCCCTGTTAAAACGCATGGTTCCTCCCCCGACGCTCTGCTGTATTGCGATATACTGCAGTTCGCCGGAAAAACGCGTCATCAGTTGTTCAATGATTTCATCGCTGAACATGTCCGATTCCTCAATAGTTGTTCTGACGCTGTCCTCTTTCTGCCTTATGAAAATTTCAACAAGGTTGTTTACGCCGAGGTCGGTGACAACTCCGGCAAGTCCCTTTTCAACAATTGTACCCATTGTCGTTATCATAATTACCGAGCTGATTCCTATGATGATACCGAGCATTGTCAGGAACGCCCTCATTTTATTGGCTTTCAGACCTGCCAGCGCAAGCAGGATATTTTCTTTGAAGTTCATATTATTGACCATCCTTTCCGGACGTTTTGTCTGTCAGAATTACACTCTCATCATGAGATTCCGTTTCAGGCTTTTCTTCCTTCACCGTTTCATTCAGGGTGTAAACCGCATTCCCTGACATTTTTTCATCGCTGACAATATTTCCATCTGAAAGGGTTATTATCCTGTCTGTTTCGGCGGCAAGCTTCTGGTTGTGAGTTATTAATACGATTGTCTTACCCTGTTCCTTATGAAGCTTATGGAAAATATCCATAACAAGGTGACCCGTTTTGCTGTCCAAAGCGCCGGTAGGTTCGTCGGCAAGGATTATTGACGGGTTGTTTGCCATCGAACGCGCAATTGCGATACGCTGTTTCTGACCGCCCGAAAGCTCGTTGGGCATATGCATGGCGCGGTCTGACATTTCCACAAGCTCCAGAAGCTCCTTTGCGCGTTTAATGCGTTCCTTTGAACCCATCCCCGCGTAAAGCATGGGAAGCTCGACATTTTTAAGCGCGGTTGTTCTTGCGATTAGGTTGAAGGTCTGGAAAACAAACCCGATTTTTTTATTGCGGATTTCCGAAAGCTCCCTGTCGTTAAGCAGGGATATGTTGGTTCCGCCCAAATGATAATTACCCTCGGTTGCTTTGTCGAGCGCCCCTATTATGTTCATAAGGGTTGATTTGCCCGAACCCGAAGCTCCGACTATAGATACAAATTCGCCGTCCGGGACATCAAAGCTCAGCCCGTGCAGGATTTCCAGCTCGTTCGGAGTGCCTATGTAAAACCTTTTGTATATGGAATCCATTTTTATAATGGCTTTTTTATCAATACTCATGCGTACCGTTTCCTTTCATTCCCGTATATTTATTCGTCACCTTCAGAAGCGGTATTTTCCTCAACGAAAACGGGAGCGCCGTCATAAAGAGTGGTATTGTCGGTAAGAATAAGCATGCCGCCGGTTAAGCCTTCGCCTGAAATCTCGGCTTCAAAATCCGTTTCCATACCTACGGTTACAGGCAGGGCTTTTGCTTCATATCCTCCGTTGGTTTTTTCGGCAATGTAAATTATATCGTTTCCGTCCTCATCTACCGTTATAATATCGTACATAACCCCGTATACGTCGGTTTTTTCCTCTGTAATTACGGACAGCTTTGCGGTCATGCCAATCAGAAGCTCCGTGTCTTTTGAAAGAACCGATATTTCTATTGCGAATGTTCCAGCCGCCTGGGAACCGCCTGTCTCTGATTTTTCGGCGGTAGGCGCAATTTTGGATATAATTCCGTCATATTCTGCGCCGCTTATGGCGTCGGATTTTATGGTAACGGGCATTCCAAGCTCAAAAGCGGTAATATCATACTCGGAAACAGACGCGGTTATTTTCAGGTTTTCGGTATCCTCTACGGTAAAAAGCACGCCGCTCGGGATACTTCCCTCAACCGCGCCTACCGAGGTCACCGTTCCGTCGGCAGGGGCTTTTATAACGGAGTCCTCAAGCTTTGCCTTGTAGCTTTCAAGGATAATAACCTGAGAATCGTTGACCGTAGACAGAGTCCTTTCCTTTTCGGCGCTTACCTTTAAGGACGCAAGGCTTGCGTCGGATTCCTTCACGGCGAGATTATAGTTATTAACCGCATTTTCATAGGCAACCTGAGCGTTTGTCAGGATGCTTTTAAAATTCTGAACAGTTTCGTCCCTGCTCCGTTCGGTGGATTCCGATGTATCCAGAACGCTTTGAAGCGATATTTCCGCGCTTTCAACAGCCTTTTCGGCAGCCGTAAGCTGCTGCTGAGCGGCGTCCAGCTTTTCAGAGTTGGCGTCGTCAATCGTCTTCTTTACCTTTTCATAGGCAAGCTTTGCGTCGTTGTATTTTTTTATGGGTTCCGAGTCGGGCGGGAGAATCATCTTGTATTCGTTTCTTTCCCATAAAGCGTCTTCCATTGCCTTTTTCTCCGCTCTTATGGCATAATAATCCTCGCTGTCAACGGTTTCCTTTACCTCGTTATAATTATTCTGATAATACGCCAGGTCTTCTTTTGCGCTTTTCAGGGTTAATTCCGCCGATTTAAGCTGTGTTTCGGAATCAAGGTTTTTGCCTTCAAGCGCGTTATTATAGTCAAGCTCGGCTTTTTCGAGCGTAAGTTTTGCGTTTTCAAGGGACTGTTCCGCATTGACAATCACAGTGTCGGTTCCGTCCCGGCTTTTATCAAGGGCGTCCTGATACCTCTTTTCAGCGTCGGAAAGCTGATATTCGGAATTGATATTATTACTGTCAATAACCGCCTGCTGCTGAAGAATCTGATTCTGAAGCTCCTCCGTATTGAGGGTGCATAGAATATCGCCTTTCTTAACGGTATCCCCTATTTCAACATTAACCGATTCAACGGGATAATTCTGACTTGAAAAAACCCGGTTAAGATTTGTGCTTTCTACGGTGCCGGTCAATGAAATCGCATTCTGCAGCGTCTTTTTTTCCAAAGCCGTCACATCGGCATAAACGGTGGCGGAAGCGGCTTTGCCCAAAGCGGAAATAGCGACTGCGACTACTGCGACGCCTGCGATAACTGATACGGGAATAATAATTTTTCTTGCTTTCAAAATAGACCATCCTTCCATATGTAAAAATACATTTTTCAAATATTTATATTATACATTGTATAATAATATACCATAAAATAAACTATTTGTCAACTATTTCAGAA
>DBCY01000210.1:0-12381 GCA_002293295.1 Ruminococcus sp. UBA946
AAATCAGCACACTTTGAAATTTTATGCAGCGGTTGACTTCTTTACGGAAATGTTGTATAATAAAATTGCCACAAATGAGTTGACTGCTGAAAGGAGAATTTATGGAATGGCGGGAATATTGGTGCGGTGAAATCAGAACGGACGTATGTATATTCTACCGATTACTTTTTAGTACACTTTATCAAGGACAGCGAAATTAATCCCATAAAATCCTGACAGCTTTGCACTTAAAGCATAGTTGATACTAAGATATTTTACAAAACAGGGAGAGAAAAAAATTGATGGATAATTATCAACGTTTACAGAAAGCTTTTGCGGCGGCTACAAAGTCCTCTTTAGTTCATGAAGCGGTCTTATTTGCAGAAAGCACAAATGGTGATTTTTCTAAGGATTTCAGTTATGGCGGACGGGATATAGACACCCCAATGCTTATGGCAAGCATTACAAAGATGTTTACAACGGCTTGCGTTTTGAAACTCTGCGATGAAAATCGAATGGCATTAAATGATAAACTCACTATGTATTTTAAAGATGATATATTAAGTGGACTGCACATTTATAAAGGGCATGAATACTCTTTTAACTTAACCGTTTCCGATTTGCTATTTCAAACCAGCGGATTGCCGGACAGTTTTGAATCCGCGAACCAAGCCCAAAGTCCTATGATGAAAACTCTCTTGCACGAGGACTCGTATATATCCTTTGAACAAACACTTTCAGAAACCAAGTCTCTGACGCCGCGCTTTACGCCAAGCACGGACGGAAAAGCATATTATGCAAATATCAACTTTGACTTATTAGGAGAGATTATAGAGAAAATCACCCGCCTGCCACTTGCCGATGCGTATAGGCAATTCATTTTTGAGCCGTTGAATCTGCATAATACCAATTTGCCGGGTAGAGATAAAGATTTTGTCCCTCATACTTTTTATAAATCACAAAAACTTGAGCGCCCAAAACTCATTGCTTCCTGTCGCGCAAGCGGCGGGTGTGTGTCTACTGTCAGAGATTTGATGGATTTCAGCAAGGGCTTTTGGCAAGGGAAGCTGTTTAAGAAAGAAGTATTTGAGCGGCTTTCGGTTTACAGAAGGTTGCAGGCTAACAAAGGACCTATTTGTTATGGAGGAGGCTATATGCGGATATCTTTGGAGGGATTGACAACTCTTTTTATGGGAAAAGGCGAACTGTTAGGTCACTCAGGTTCAACAGGGTCGTTCGCGTTCTACTATCCGCAAAAGGATTGTCACATTGTTGGCGACCTTGTGCAATTGGCAAACCCGGCGCTTCCGATTAGACTTATAATGAAACTGGCTATGTCTTTAAAATAAGAGCAGTGTGTCCAATAAACATACATGTGATTCGCAGGACGATATAGCAGCAAAACTGAAATTACCAAGACAAGTTTTTAATTCATCCGAACAATTTACTTATTCCTCTTTGAGCTATGTTAAAAAAGGCTCGAAATCCATTAATTACCATAATTTCTTGACTTAATAATAAATAAAAACATAAAAAATTTTTAACCGTCCTTTTTATGAGGGCGGTTATTTTTATAAAATTATACAACCCTTTATTCTAAGACTGTTAAGCAATATGCAGAACAGTCTTTTTTATTTTGCAAAACTGAAAGGAGAAATTTCATGATTGAAATTAAAGCAACCGCAGCACAAAAATCGGTTTCCAAAAACAGGACTTTAATCAAACATAAAATCGGTACGACCGTTTATGAGGTTTCGCTGTTTTTCAGCGACAAAAGCAAAGAAAACCTTAATGATAAAATCATGCGTTTGATTAAAAGCGACCCGCAAATCAGCACACTTTGAAATTTTGAGCAGCGGTTGACTTTTTTACGGAAATGTGGTATAATTAAAGTGCCGTAAACGGGTTGACCGCCGAAAGGAGCATTTATGCAAAGGCAGTCAGCCGAAAAAATCAGCGCTCTTTACTGTCGTCTGTCACGCGACGATGACAACGAGGGAGATTCAAACAGCATTATAAACCAAAAGAAGCTGTTGACGAAATATGCCGCGGAAAACGGATTTAAAAACACGCAGGTTTTTGTTGACGACGGTTTTTCAGGCAGTAATTTTCAGCGTCCCGACTGGGAACGCATGATAAAAGAAATCGAAGCCGGAAACGTCGGTGCGGTTATCGTAAAGGATATGTCAAGGGTAGGACGGGATTATCTTCAAGTGGGTTTTTACACAGAAGTTATGTTCCGTGAAAAAGGAGTTCGGTTTATCGCCGTTAATAACGGAATCGACAGTGAGAACCAATCGTCTGATAACGATTTTACCCCGTTTCTGAATATAATGAACGAGTGGTATGTCAGGGATTGCAGCTGTAAAGTTTCCGCTACCTTTAAAGCCAAAGGCAAAGAGGGAAAGCATACGGGAAGCCATCCTCTGTACGGCTATCTTAAAGACCCGAACGACAAAAGCAAATGGATTATAGACCCCGAAGCCGCCGAAGTAGTACGCCGCATTTTCCGAATGATAATTGAGGGAAACGGAGCTTATGAAATAGCAAATATATTGCAGTCGGAAAAAGTATATTCGCCGTCATATTATTTATCAAGCAGAGGTGTGGGAAACAGGGTAAACAAGGTTTTTGACGACCCTTACCGATGGTGGGGAACGACAATAATCTATCTGCTTGAACGAGAGGAATATATGGGGCATACGGTAAACTTCAAGACCTATAAAAATTCCTATAAAGATAAGAACCGAAAGCCTTCTCCGAAAGAAAACCGACTGATATTTGAGAATACCCATGAAGCGATAATTGACGAGGAAACATGGAAGCTTGCTCAAAAATTAAGAGAAACGGCAAGGTATCAAAAGGGAAGTTTCGGCGAACCGAACCGATTGACAGGACTTCTTTTCTGCGCCGATTGCGGAAGCAAAATGTACAATGAGAGGTCTGTATGGCACGGCAAGGAAAGGGACATTTATACTTGCTCTGCTTATCGCAAAAAGACAACGGACTGTACTATGCACCATATTCGGTCGGAAGTCGTTGAAAACCTGATACTTGAAGCTGTGCGGGAAGTCAGCGGATATGTTAAAACAAATAAAAACGAGTTTATAAAAACAGTAACGGAAATGTCGGAGGACAGGCGGGGGAAAACCGAGAAAACCCAGCGTAAAAAACTTACTGAAAGTGAAAAACGTATAAAGGAACTTGACAGGCTTATCCAAGGAATTTATGAGGATAAGGTCAGCGGAACCCTTTCCGATAAGCGGTTTATGAAGCTATCGGAAGAATACGAGCGGGAGCAGGAAGAACTGGAGCAAGTCATATCGAAGCTGAAAAACGGAATTGAACATTTAAAAGACCAGTCCTTGAAGGCGGATAAATTTTTGGAACTGGCAGACCGCTACACCGATTTTGATAAACTGACTACTCCTATGTTAAATGAGTTTATCGAAAAAGTAGTAATTCATGAACGTGAAAAAGGCTATCGGTATACGAGCCGTCAAAGCGTTGACATTCACTTTAATTTTATCGGCAGGGTTGAGTTTCCGAAAGAAGAACCCGTCCAAAAAACCGATTTGATTAATTCAAAAAGATATGTGGCTAAAAACACGTCTTTCACTTCTCTTTCGGAGTTTCTTAACAAATAGACTTCGGCTTGTCTTGAATTGACTTTTGAGGAAGTCGAAAAAATAATAGGCAAAAAGCTTTGCAATTCAGCTTCTAAGTATCATTCTTACTGGTATCCCGCCCAAGACCGACCAATGGCAAATATTATTTATAATTCGGGGTATGATGTTAAGAGCGTGGATTTGAAAAAGAAGGTTGTTATGCTTGTAAAGCCGGAGCATTTAATGGAGGCGATGTGAATGAGGAAACTTAAATTATATCTTGACACGTCCGTTATAAGTCATCTTTCTGCGGACGATACGCCCGAAAAAATGACTGATACTATTAAGCTGTGGGAAGAAATCAAAATAGGCTTATACGATGTGGTTATTTCGGACATTTTGATTGAGGAAATAACACGCTGTCCTCAGCCTAAACGCGACATACTGTTTACACATTTAGCGGAGATTGACTATTCCCGTGAAGAAATCACAGATGAAATAAGGGAGATTGCCGAACAGATTATAAATCTGGGCATACTGAAAGAAAAGAGCCGCGACGATTGCCTGCATATAGCGACCGCCGTTGCGAGCCAATGCGATTTTATTTTGTCTTGGAATTTCAAGCATATGGTAAACGTAAAAACCATAAAAGGAGTAAGGGCAATAACCAATCTTTGCGGTTATAATAATATTGATATTATTCAGCCGACAATGCTTGTGGAAAAGGAGGATTAACCCATGAACGAACCTGTTTTAAGCTCTGCTTTTACAGTGGAGGATATTCACAAAGTACGTGAATATAACTACGAACTCACAAAGGATATGACAACGGAGGAACTTCGGGATTTCTATAAAAAGAGGGCTGACGAGGGAGAACTCCGCATTAAGGAATTAAGAAAACAGAGAATGTCTATTTAATAGTCAAAGCACTCGTCATTACGGCGGGTGCTTTCTGTTTTAAAATCAAAACCAAATTAGAATATGAAAAAATAATATCTGATAAATCAAGCAATCGCTGAAAATGGCGGTTGCTTTTTTTATAAATAAATTTAAAAGGAGATTTTAAAATGGCTAAAACCACATCGGAAAAATTAACGGGTGTCGAGGAACAAATCAAACAGCTTGAAAATCAACGCAAACAGCTTTTGCAACAGGAAAGAGCCGAAAAACGCAAAGAAAGAAATCATCGTCTTATCGAATGGGGCGTGATTGTCGAGAGCGTTTTCAAAGAAGAAACGGAGATAACAAACGAGCAAATCAAAGCTATCATTACGGACGGTTTAACGGCTTATAAGCGGAATCCCGTAAAAACCGGCGCTGTCTTACCTGTAACGCCGGAAGCTGTGGAAGCGGACGGAGAAGCCGGCAAGGGATAAATCCCTTGTGAAACAAGGGCGCACTTATACACCTTACAGGTGCGTGCGCTCCTGCGGAGGGCAAATCGCCCTTGCGGGCGAATCGGGGTCACGGCAAGAAAAAATGCCGAAAAAATTTTTTGAACTCTGCTTTTGACTTTCGTGTCTGAATGTGCTGAAAAGTTTAAGCCGAACAACTCAAAAGCTAAAATCATAATTTTGTTTTGTTGTTCGCCTTTTCATTATAGCACATTCAGTCCCAAAAGTAAAAAGCTTTTCAAAAATTTTTTTCTGGGTTAGATAATGTGGCGGTAAGGTTTTGCCTGCGGCGCGCCTCACAATCTAAAAGCTGATTTTATTATCAAACGGAATGGGGGAAATATTAATGCTATTTATCATTGCAGTATCAAAATAATAAGCCGGGGAAAGGGCAAGTCGGCAGTCGCGGCGGCNNACTTATACACCGCTTCGCGGTGTCGTGCGCCCTGCCGGGGGCTTTCGCGCCTATCGGCACGAAACGGGGGGCTTCGCGCCCCCCTCGCCCCCCATGAGGTTATGGCGGCGGTGCTTACCCCTCATGCGGGATATCCTCTATCGCCTTATTACATTCACGCCATGCAGGAAAGGAGGATCTCACCATAGCGATATTTCATTGCAGTATTAAAATCATCAGCAGGGGCAAAGGCAAGTCGGCAGTCGCGGCGGCGGCTTACCGAAGCGGTGAACTTATCAAGAATGAGTATGACGGAATAACTCATGACTACACCCGAAAGGGAGGGATTACTCATACCGAAATCCTTTTGCCTTTAAATGCTCCGAGTGAATTTCAAGACCGCTCTGTTTTATGGAACTCCGTTGAGAAAATCGAAAAAGCGAAGAACTCACAGCTTGCAAGGGAAATTGAGGTTGCCTTGCCTGTTGAACTTTCAAGCGATGAACAAATCAAACTTGCGAGGGAGTATTGCCAGTCTCAATTCGTATCAAAAGGAATGTGCGCCGATATATGTATTCACGATAAAGGAGACGGGAATCCTCATGCGCATATTATGCTTACAATGCGACCACTCACGGAAGAAAAAGTGTGGGGAGCGAAATCCAAAAAGGAATATGTTCTTGATGAAAACGGCGAACGTATCAGGCTAAAAAGCGGTGAATTTAAAAGCATTAAAATCCCTGCTGTTGATTGGAACGACCAAAGTAATGCCGAGGAATGGAGAAAGGCGTGGGCTGATGAAGTCAACGCCTTTTTATTATGCCGTAATATTCGCGAGAAAGTAGACCACCGTTCTTATGAAAGGCAGGGCATTGAACAAATCCCGACCGTACATTTAGGGGTTGCCGCCAATCAAATGGAAAAGCGGGGTATTAAAACAGATAGAGGAAATATTAATCGTAAAGCCGAGGTTACGAATAAGGAATTACGGCAGTTAAAGGCGAGGATAAACAAGCTGAAAAACTGGCTTGAGAGTGTTCCCCAAAATACCGCTCCGGCACTTTCGGATATTATTCAAAATATGCTCAATAACCGAAACTACAGCAATCCTAATCAGAAATTTATAGATTTGAAAAATGCCGCTAAACTCGTAAATTTCTTGCAGGAAAACAATATTAATTCTCTTGAACAGCTACAGGAAAAAGTTACTGAAATCAACAACAATTTCTTTACTGTGAAAAATGAATTAAAACCAATTGAAAGACGGCTGAAAGCGCATGATGAGCATATACAGCAGTCTGAAATCTATTAACAGCACAGGTCGGTTTATGAAAAATATCAAACTCAAAGACCGAGAAAGAAAGAAGATTTTTACCGAAACCATACCTCTGAAATAATCCTGTTTCAAGCTTCCGAACGGTATCTCAACGACCACATGAACGGGAATACTAAATTGCCGTTGAAGAAGTGGAAAGCCGAACATTCTACCCTCACAGCCAATAAGGAAAACCTTTATCGGGATTATTATAAATTACGTGATGATGTAAGGGAAGCTGAAACGGTTAAGCGCGAGGTTGAGAGGATTGTTAATTCTGGTGAGCAATTTCGTAAATGGAGAGGGGTAGACAGGAGGAGTTGTGATAATAAAAATAATATAGTTAAATTAATGCTCCCTTTTTTATCATTGATTCAAGAATATTGATAAGTGAATCTATCGCAGAACGTTTATGTGGGTTTAGTACCTCATCAGGATTTGTAGAAATTGACTTAGCCACTTCTAATTTTACTTTTGATTTAATTTCATCATCCCATTGCTTTCCTTGAGAAAGAAAACAATTACCAATCCTATCAGACCATTTTTTTCTACATTTAAAATCCTTGCAATTAATATTAACATCAAATTCATCCATTATAATTTGCATATAAATATTTTTATTATAACAATCTTCTAATTCTGCATTTGGCGAACCATTGCAAATTGTATATGTAATGTCTCGAACAGTAGCTAAGCCATCAGACTCGGCTTTTTTACCTGACCGCCTACCTGATTCATCGTTATCCAATAAGGTATGACATTTACATTGCATGTTTCTATATAATGATAATTTAAATGATAAGTTGTTTGAACCGCCAAGATAATCTATAATAAATCTACCGTTTTGAATTGCTTTTTTTAATATATCGCTCATATTAGGCAATAATTTTTCAAGAGCAATTTTATCATCTTCCCCTTCAACTAATAAAACATTTTCAGCATTTATTAAATTATCAGATATTATCGTACCCAATACATTTCTAATATCTTTTATATGCTTAACAGGTGTAGCCTTACCAGTATCGACTATAATATTTTCGTTTAAGTTTATACGGTTAATAAATAATGGATTATGTGTCGTTAAAATAACTTGATGGTTTTCAGAAAGGGTTANNTGATTCTGGTTCTTCAATTGCTATAACTGATACTTTATCAGTTTGGTTTGTAATATTAAGCATAGCAAGAGCTGTTAAGCTTTTTATTCCATCTCCTTTTTGCTGAATTGGCGTTAATGTTCCGTCATCAATAAATACGTCGATATTTCCTCTGATTATATCACGTCGCCTACTTTTGTTAATTTGAATTTGCATCCCTTTAACCGATGGTAAGAAAGTTTGAAGAGGAGTAATTATCTGATTTGAAATATTATTTAAAACTTTTTGCTGTAACTTTTCAATTACATTAATAGCATCAATATATTCCGTTGTTTCTATAAGTGAAGCAAGTTCATTATCTATAAGGTCATTAATTATATTTATAGCATCATCATCAGTTCTTATTGCGGGAATAAAATTAAAGTCAATCTTTTTGCATACATAATCAATAACTTTCAATTTATTTTCGTTATTAGAAAATGCATTTGTACCTCTTTTGGGAATATCTATAATTAACTTTTCACCTATTGAAACCCTTACAGGCAAATTACTTTTTAATCCAATTCGAGTTATGTTCCTTATATCTTGAAGCTCGCTATCTGTTAATTCAAAAGTTAAATCAATTGATGAACTCTTATTAGCATATTTCTCTTGCAATGAAAAAGGAAAATCACGCTCCCAATTATATATATTTCTTAAAAAACGATGTGGCGTATTAATTATTTTAGGGTTTTTAGCATACATTTTCATTGCCTCCATAGCAATATATAATGCACGTAAAATATTTGACTTACCTTCATTGTTTTTGCCAACAAGAACTGTCATATTTCTCATTTGAATTTTAGGTGTTGTTGTTATACTACGATAGTTTTTAACTGAAAAATTAATTAGTCTCATTTTTTACTCCATATAATAAAATTTATCTAACTTTTCGCAAAAGTTCATAATAGTTGGTTCTAAAACCTTAACTAATTTTATTATATCTTATAAAAATCTAAAAGTCAACTCTTTTAGTGGAAAAATCCCATAAGAATAAAGTTTGAAAAGCCTTGCTTAAATTTTTATATAAATTTGAAAAAAAGACTTGACAACAGTTCGCTGACATAGATACCTTTATCTTCTTCAAATACTTTTTCAAAGCCTGCGTAGCCGTATTTCTGCTGTCGAGGACTTTTGATATTGTCATGGCTATATTCGACGTATCGCAGTGGGTCGTAAACCAGTCGTCCTCGGTAATATCTCACGACACCTATGTCAACGTCACAGATATTTTCCTGGAATTCAGTGGGGAGCTTGCGGAAATGAGCAACGGCTCACTTTTCCTTCTCATGATTGAAGCCATGATAATAAGCCTTGCGATTAAGGCAATTTCAATCCTCGTAACCGTCGTTCTTGTAAACCGCATGATTGAGATTTACCTTTACTGCTCGGTCGCTCCGATACCCTTCGCAACGCTTACAAACAGGGAATGGGGCGGCATGGGTACGAACTATGTCAAAAGCCTTCTGGCTCTGGGATTTCAGGCTTTTTTCATCATGGTTATTGTAGGCATTTATGCCGTCCTCGTTCACGGTCTTGTTTCGGCTGAAAACCTGCACTCGGCGCTTCTGAAAATGGGGGCGTATACGATTATTCTTTGTATATTCCTCTTTAAGACTTCAAGCATAAGTAAAAGCATTTTCAATGCCCATTAACGGAGGAAAATATGAAGAAAAAAGCAAAAACAATGATAAAAGTTACACCGGATTTGGAGAGAAAATTCAAAGAATATCTGAGCCGTTATTTCGACGATGAGGACGGCGATAATTACGAAAATTTAATCGCTTCATATCCGGTTTTATGGGAGGATTTCATTAACTCGGCGATTCGGTCAGTATGTGAAAGCAATTCCCTTGAAAAATTCAATAAGAGAGGCAGGCTTCGTAAAATATGCCGTATGTGCAGATTCCCAAAGACTTGGCGAAGGTAAAGACAAAAGTTGCGTTCAACCTTACGAAACGTCAGCTTATATGCTTTTCAATCGCTCTTGCTACCTCGCTTCCCGCATATTTTTCACTCAAAGATAAACTCGGTACGGCAAGCGCGGGGCTTGTAATGCTTGTAATCGCAATGCCGTCATTTCTGGCAGCTATGTATGAGAAGAACGGTCAGCCGTTTGAAAAGGTGGTAAAGCAATTTATTACAAGCGTATTCATCAGACCTAAAGCCCGTCCGTACAGGACGGAGAACATCTACGAATATTTGGAGAGAGGTGGAAAACCTATTGAAAACCAAAAAGAAAAACACTAAACAGCCAATTCCGTCTACCGCACAGCAGACCATTCCGTTTAAGCAGATGTTCAAAGACGGTATCTGCAAGGTCAGCGATAAAATCTATAATAAAACGGTGCAGTTTTTTGACATCACCTATCAGCTTGCCCAGAATGACGATAAGACCGCCATTTTCGAGAATTACTGTGATTTCCTCAATTATTTTGACAGCACAATTACCGTTCAGCTTTCGTTTCTGAATCACAATACCGACATTGAGGAATTCAGCAGACAGCTTGAAATCAGAGAGCAGAACGACGGCTTCAACGATATTCGCCGCGAATACGCCGATATGCTTAAATCCCAGATGTCAAAAGGAAACAACGGAATTATCAGGACGAAATATATAACCTTCGGAATTGAAGCAAACAGCGTTAAGGAAGCAAAGCCGAAACTGGAGCGTATTCAGGCTGATATAATCAGCAATTTCAAGATTATGGGCGTTCTGGCTAACGGACTGAACGGCGCGGAGCGTTTGCAGATTCTTCATTCATCCTTTAATCCTGACGGAAGTGAGAAGTTTAATTTCTCATGGGACTTGCTTCCTAAATCGGGATTATCGGTTAAAGACTTTATTGCCCCGTCAAGCTTTGAATTTGCAAAGGGCAACAGCTTTAAAATGGACGGGAAATTCGGTGCGGTATCCTTTATTCAGATACTGGCTTCTGAAATGTCAGACCATATGCTTGCGGACTTTTTGAGTATCGAACATCCCGTAACGCTGAGTATCCATCTGCGTTCAATCGACCAGAATAAGGCAATCAAGACTGTGAAGAAAACTATTACAGACCTTGACGCTATGAAAATAGCCGAACAGAAAAAAGCTTTCCGAAGCGGCTACGACATGGATATTATCCCGTCAGATATAATCACCTATGGAAAAGAAGCGAAGAATTTACTTGAGGATTTGCAGTCAAGGAATGAAAGGCTTTTCCTTGCTACTATCCTGATTATGAACACAGCCGATACAAAGCGCAAGCTCGATAATATCATCTTTCAGGAACAGGGCATAGCGCAAAAATACAACTGCCAGATGAAGCGCCTTGACTTTCAGCAGGAGGACGGACTTTTTTCAGCCGTGCCTATCGGCGTAAACCTCATTGACATTAAGAGAGGGCTTACAACTTCGTCAACGGCGATATTCGTTCCGTTCACCACGCAGGAGCTTTTCCAGATGGGAGAAGCCCTTTATTACGGCGTAAACGCTCTTTCAAACAACATGATAATGTGCGACCGCAAGCTACTCCGCAACCCGAACGCCCTGATACTCGGAACGCCGGGAAGCGGTAAATCATTCTCTGCAAAGCGTGAAATCGTCAACGTTTTTCTTATTACAAAGGACGATATAATCATATGCGACCCTGAATCGGAGTACCATGCGCTCGTAACTAAGCTCGGCGGTCAGGTCATTAAAATATCGCCGACATCACCCCATTATATCAATCCACTTGACATCAACCTCAACTACTCTGAGGACGAAAACCCGCTTGCTTTAAAATCCGACTTTATACTTTCTTTGTGCGAGTTAATCCTTGGCGGAAAAAACGGGCTTGAACCGATTGAAAAGACAATCATAGACCGATGCGTCCGGCTTGTTTACCGTCCGTTTTTGGAGAATCCCGATACGGCTGAGATGCCGGTTCTACAGGATTTATATAGCCTTATCCTCGAACAGCCAGAACCCGAAGCGAAGCGTGTCGCGACCGCCCTTGAAATGTACGTCACCGGAAGCCTTAACGTGTTCAATCACCGCACAAACGTGGATTTGAACAACAGGGTGGTATGTTTTGACATCAAAGACCTCGGAAAACAGCTTAAAAAAATAGGTATGCTTGTCGTTCAGGACTGCGTTTGGAACAAAGTCACTGTAAACCGCGCCGAGAAAAAGTCAACCAGATACTATGTCGATGAATTCCATTTGTTACTAAAAGATGAACAAACTGCGGCTTATTCCGTTGAAATCTGGAAAAGATTCAGAAAGTGGGGCGGCATTCCGACTGGACTGACCCAAAACGTCAAAGACCTGCTTGCAAGCCGTGAAATNNATCCTTGAAAACTCGGATTTTATCTATATGCTGAACCAAGCGGGGGGCGACAGGCAAATCCTCGCCAAACAGCTTAATATTTCCCCTCATCAGCTTTCTTATGTAACCAATTCCGGCGCGGGTGAGGGGCTTATTTTTTACGGAAATGTCATAATTCCGTTCGTTGATAAATTCCCGAAGGATACGGGACTTTACAGGATTATGACTACAAAATTTTCTGACTGAAAAAGTCAGAAAGGCGG
>DBCY01000210.1:12389-16407 GCA_002293295.1 Ruminococcus sp. UBA946
GTCCTGCAAATGACAAAGGACGGAGCGGTAAAGAAAAACCTTGCCGACGGTACGGCGGTAAAAGTAAGCGGACGTTCCGCCGACTTTTCCCTTAAACAAGCCGGTATACAGGAAAAGCTAACGGGACATTTATCTGATAATATTGAAAAAACAAAGCGCCGCAGGCGTTATTCCGATGAAAATATCATAGCCGAAAATCGCATTGAGAATGAAAAGAGTTATAACGATTTTCTCAGCCGTGAACAGTATTATGAAAAAAATCATAAGGATTTTTGGCTGAATGATGAAATGTATGACGGTACGGTGAATACAGAGCCTTTAAAACAAAGCAAATCAAACAATCATAATGAATACACCGTGCAGGACAGTAATAACGCTGAATTTATTCCTGAAACAAAAACCGATTTTGATATTTCGGCACAAAGAAAAAAACGGCGAAAGGCTGAAACCTATAACAATCCGGCTGAAAATACAGATATAAGTTCCGGCTCTTTTTATTCACAATCTAACGTCGGTGAAACAAGCGACAGTGTGGAGTATGATAAAAACAGTGCTGATAATATTAAACTTATTAATTCTGATAATGCTCATCCTTTTACCGAAACGGTCTTGCCCCCGAAACGAAAATACAGACTTCAACGGAATAAGCGTTGGTCATTTAAACTGAAAGAACACAAATCCAAGATNNGGTGTCATTGGGATTTTTCGTTGACGTAATCCTTCCGGTCGTTGCGGTCGACTCAGCCTGTATCAGTAAGGGGTAGCAGGAGTGGTGGTGAAGGTGGCCGCCGCCTTTATCTGCCGAAGAAAAGCAAACGGCGCTTCAAAAACGCTCCCGAAGATTGGAACAGAAGAAACAGTATACGGATAAAAAGCTGAAAGAAGCGGAAAACAGACTACCGAAAAGGAATGTTCTGAAATTTGAAAAAAGCTTTGACTGTGAAAAAGGCAAGTGTACTGCAAAGCTTACTGTTAATAAAGAGGTTGTACCTTTTAACAAAAAGGATAGTATTATCAAATCCGGCGTTAAAAAAGGGGCGGCGGCGGTCGGCGGTGCGGCCGCTTTGAGCTTTCACAGGGAAATACAAAAATATGAGGATGACAATTCAGCCTTAAAAGCCGCTCACGGTGCTGAAAAAATTTCTGAAAAAGCTGTTCGTTCAGGTGTTCGCGCCGTTAAAACAGCCAGCGTGAAAATGAGGGAAGAACCGTATAAACGTGTTTCAAAGCTTAAATTTCAATCTGAAAAAGCTGACAGCAGGCTGACTTACAGCAAAAACAAGGATACTGTCAAGACTGTTCAAAGCTCAAAGGAAGCCGCCCGAAAAGCTATGATGAAACAAAATACCAAAAAAGCACAGAAAACCGCAGGCAAGACAGGAAAATCGGCAAAGGATATACTCGGCAGAATAGGTAAAAAAGCTGCGTCGCTTATTGCGAGCAACAAGGTTGTGATTATAGTAGTTATTATAATTCTGCTTATACTGGTGATTTTCTTCGGTGTTGCGTTTATATTTGTTACAATATTCTCCGAAAGCGGAGGCGCCGTGATTTCTTCGACCTATATGTCTGAGGATGAAGCAATGCTGAACGCCGAAAGCTATATGACTTCGCTTGAAGATGATTTACAGTTGCAGATTGACAATATACCGAATGACTATTCAGGTTATGATGAATACCGTTATAACCTTGATGAAATCGGTCATGACCCGTATGCCTTAATATCTTTCCTGTCTGCAAAGAATATTGTTTTTGAGTATAATGAAGAACTGCAAGCCGATATTACGGCTCTTTTTTATGCCCTTTATACTATTGAACTGACAAGCTTCAGGGAAACACGCTCCTATACCGTTACTGAAATTGACCCGCAGGGAAATCCTTATGAAGTCACCGTTTACTATTATTACTATATCCTTGAAGTTACCTTAATTGTAAATGATTTTGATGAAACGGTAAGTGAATTTCTGAACAATCCCGATGAATACGGACTTTACGAATTATTACAGGAAACACAGGGAAACAAACCCGATTTATTTTCTTAAAGGAGGAATATTGCTATTAACATTGATAAAATCGAACAGAAAATACGCCGTATTGATGATGATTTAGCGGCGGCAAGAACAAAAGCCGAAGAAATACGGTGCAAGATTTCCGCTCTTGAAAAAGAGCGTGAAAATACTGAGAATCTGAAAATTGTTCAGCTTGTCAGAAATACCGAAATCACCCCCGATATGCTTAAAACTATTTTAAGTATGAATAAAAGCGGAGCGGAAAGCTTTATAAGCACAAATGCTTTGCCTGATTTATTATCACCCGAAAAAAACAAGGAAAGGATAAAGAATAATGAAGAAACTCTTTAAATTTATCTGCCCTGCTGTATTAAGCGGGGCTTTTATTATACCCTGCACATCAGTAACCGCTTATTCTGATTATTCAGAGCTTCCGTATGATTATTTCAGCTTTCAGAACCCCTCTTATTATGAGGATTTCTATTATGAAGAAAATGACCCGTATTATGATTTTTATAATAATCTGTATACGCCTGTCGCTCCTGTTGATGACTATACCGAGGATATTATTATTGACGAGCCGTGCGAAGAAATATCCGTTAATGAATGCTTATGCGAAGATGAACAGCTTGAAAAAACCGAACCGCCAAAGGAAGTCGAAGCCGAAACTAAAGCTGTGAACGCTGTTCCTGAAAAGACGGAGGAAAAAGCGGTGACGGTAACAGAAAAGCCTGTGCTTTCCCCCGCCCCTGCTGTACCGAAAGCAAATATTATTGCAAGCTCCGGTATTCCCGAAACGGAAGAAATACCGCGGGACTGCTCTGAAAAAAACAACCCGCCTGTTAATTCTAATGATGATTGTGAAAATATGAATGAAAACACAACCGTTATCAAGGAAAAAGTGCCGAATACAGACGAAAACAACTCTGCTCCCCGCACTCCAAACCCCGCACCCGTAAAAGGCAACGGCTCACTGGTAGAATCGGTTACAAACGGAGATGTAAACAGGCAGTTTATAACAGTGCAATCCAAAAACGGCAATGTCTTTTATATCATCATTGACAATGACGGCAAAAATGAAAACGTATATTTCCTAAATGCTGTTGATGAATATGATTTACAGGCTTTTGCGGAGGATTTCCCCGAAACGGAAGCTCCCGAACAGTCTGAAACTCCCGCCGAATCCGAAGCCGACAAAGAAAACACGGAAAGTGAGGACACCGAAAAATCCAATAATGAAACTGATAAAAAATCATCAGGCGGCGGTACAGTTTTTATTGTAATAATCGCCATAGCGGGTATCGGTGCTGCTGTATATTTCAAAATCATTAAACCGAAAAAAGACGGCGGTAATATAAAGAATACAGATTATGACGATGAAGATGATTATGAGGACGAACCGATAAATGAGGACGAATAATATAAATAAGAAAGGTTTTTTATATGAAATTAGTATTAGGTGAAAAGCCGTCGCAGGCAAAGCTTTATGCTCAGGCTTTGGGGGTAAAGGATAAAAAGGACGGCTGCTTTGAAAACAGCGAATATATTATCACTTGGTGCATAGGGCATTTGGTTGAACTTGCTAATGCTGATGTATATGATGAGCGTTATAAAAAGTGGAATATCGCTGATTTGCCGATTATCCCGAAAGAATGGCAGTATGTTGTTTCCGACGATAAGAAAAAACAGTTTAACACCGTTAAAAAGCTGATGAACGACAACAGGGTGACGGAAGTTATTTTCGCCACCGACGCAGGACGTGAAGGTGAGTTAATCGCACGCCTTGTATATGAAAAAGCAGGATGTAAAAAGCCTGTAAAAAGATTGTGGCTTTCATCAATGGAGGAATCGGCAATCCGTGACTGTTTTAATAATTTAAAAGAAGGAGCAGAATACGAAAACCTTTATCATTCGGCGTTATGCCGTTCAAAAGCTGATTGGATTGTCGGAATTAACGCAACCCGTATTTTCTCAAAGCTCTATAACAAAAAGCTGAACGTCGGCAGGGT
>DBCY01000113.1:0-567 GCA_002293295.1 Ruminococcus sp. UBA946
ATTTACTCGTTGAATTACCGTGCAGGAATCAGTAATGAGTCAGTAATGCAATGTCAACTACTTAAGGAATTTCACCTTAATAGATTCCATTTCACAGAAGTTATATACAAGAATATTATCCCCAGCGGAACGATGTGGGCATCGTTCCCTACAATTAACAATGGCGGTGCCGCCTTTCGGCGGCGATTTAATAAAAAAGTATATGGACTTTTTCGCTTTTATATGATATAATATTCAAAAATAATATAAAACCAAGGGGGCTTTTGCATATGCTGAAAAGGTTCGGAAAAATATTAGCGGCGTTTACCCATGTTATCGCTTTAATGCCTGTTTTAAGACTGTCGGCTGAAAATGACTAATTCAACGCAAAGCACGCCGGAAAGACGGCGAAACTATATCTGTACAACCCCGAAACAAAAAAACTGAACCTGACCGCAGCGTCAAAAATTGCCGCGGACGGCAAATGCACGTTCAAAGGCTTAAAACAGCCGGGCAGTTATCTGGCGGTAATTATTTAGGAATTAGGAATGAGGAGTAAGGAATAAGGGGTTGCGAAGCCAGCGGGAC
>DBCY01000113.1:583-2872 GCA_002293295.1 Ruminococcus sp. UBA946
AAATCATCGCCGCAGGCGATACCGACATTGTTAATTGTTCATTGTTAATTGATACTAGTACCTCGTAACATCTAATAATTGCGAATAATAATTTAAAACAATACCGCCACAGGCGGTATACCANNTTAATTGTTAATTGATACTAGCTACCAGCTACTATTCTCTGACTACTACCAACTATCCGGGAAGGGAAGTAAAAAGTATATGCTTAGCGAGCTTTATATAGAAAACCTTGCTGTAATAAAAAAAGCGGTTATTCCGTTTTCAGATGACTTCAACGTTTTCACTGGTGAAACAGGGGCAGGGAAGTCAATACTGATTAACGGAATAAACGCAGCGCTGGGCAGGCGTACTAACAAGGATATTGTTCGCTCGGGATGTGATAAGGCTATAATTACCGCGATGTTCAATAACCTTACGGATACTTCAAAAGCCGTGCTGGATAATTACGGAATAGATTATTCTGACGGTGAGCTTATTATTACAAGAGAAATATTTTCAAACGGAGGAAGCACGGGCAGGATTAACTCAAGGCTTACTAATATCTCTGTCATTCGTGAAATAGGCGAGACGCTGGTCGATATCCATGGTCAGCATGACAACCGCATACTTCTGTATCCCGAAAGGCATATTGATATAATCGATAATTATGCCGGATTACATAAAAAACTTAATGAATACAAAGAGGTTTTTAAACAGCTCCAGGAAACCGCACGGATGATTAAGCGCTTATCCGCTGACGAACAGGATAAAAGGAGCCGGATTGAGTCCCTGACTCAAATTATTAATGAAATAAGCGAAGCTCAGCTTGATAATGAAAATGAAGATTCATTAATAGAAGATGAATATAAAATCGCTAATAACAGTGTGATTTTATCTGATATTCTTACCCAAGCCGGAATGCTTTTATCAGGCAGTGACGATGAAACTGGAATTTTCGAGGTTATAGACATAATAACAGGAAGGTTATATTCAAATATCAGTCTGATGCCGGAATTTGAAGCCGTATCAAAACGTCTTTCAGATGTAAAAATCGAATTGACCGATATCAGAGAAGAATTACTGCGGTTAAATAATACGGTTGATATTGATGAGGAGAGGTATAAATATATAGAAAACCGCCGTGAAACTCTTAATAATTTAAAAAGAAAGCATGGTCCCGGATTAAAGGATGTAATTGCCGTATATAATGAATCCGTTAAAAGCATTAATGAAATAATAAATAATTCCGATGAAATTGAAAAATTAAGTAAGCGCAAAAGCATTTTACTAAAAACAGCGACCGGCTTGGCTTTTGAATTAAGTGAAATGCGTAAAGCAACAGCTTTGGAACTAAAGCAAAAAATTGAAACAGAGCTTAAATTTCTTGATATGCCGGATGTGGAATTTGTTTTTGAGCATACCGCGGGAAAACTGACTTCAGCAGGTATGGATTCGTTTCAAATGCTTATCACTGTGAATGCGGGCGAAGAACCAAAACCCATTGTTAAAATAGCTTCAGGCGGAGAGCTTTCGCGTATTATGCTTGCCGTTAAAAACGTTATAGCACAAAAGGATGATATTCCTACCTTGATATTTGATGAAATTGACACAGGCGTGAGCGGACGCGCCGCTCAGAAAATCGGCGTTAAGCTGAGGCAAATATCAAAATTCAGGCAAGTATTATGTGTCACGCATTTATCTCAGATTGCTGTTATGGCGGACAGCCATATGTTAATACGAAAGGATACGGTTAATGATAAAACTTATACATCGGTTGATATTCTTAATCATGAACAGCGAAAGTTTGAAATTGCCCGTATAATTTCTGGAAGAAATATTACGGAATCCGCTTTAATTAATGCGGAAGAATTATTATTATACAAAGATAAAGTATACAATGAAATTTTATCGGTATAGTATGGAAAGCATAGTCATCAGTTTAATCAATGCATACGGTTTTATTATACTACTCCAAATACTCTGCTTTAATGAAATATTACCGTAAATTCACGATTATGTCAATAAAAGCCTTGTGCCGCAGTAAATTTATTAACAAATATTAAATTAATAAAAACCTATTGACAAAGCTTTAAAAAAATAGTATACTAGTCATTAGGGTTTTTTAAACTGGCTTATCTTTAAGTAGTAATTGTATTTAATCCGCTTAAATTTATGATGAACTTCCGTATGAATTATTATTAATGAAAGCCTGTATTTTTCAACGCTTATTTGAATTATTCAATTAGTTTTCTAACCTTATATGAGGACCATTAGCTCAGTTGGTTAGAGCAACCGGCTCATAACCGG
>DBCY01000113.1:2920-10659 GCA_002293295.1 Ruminococcus sp. UBA946
TGTCACGAGTTCGATTCTTGTTGCCCCTGCCAAAAAATCTGCCGATTAAAGGCAGATTTTTTCATTTATACCTAGAGGGTGTTGTATCCCTTTGATTTAATTTCTTTTATTTATTACTTTTTTACAGCATACCTTAAAATTGTTTTTAGTTTATCAGTTTCCGCTCTTTTGCCGCTGGTGATATAAATTTCCCTGTGGCTGATATTTATTATAAACCTTATAACCTGACAATATCATGTCATATTATAAATATTTTTCCGCGGATTTTAAAAGCTTGTTTTTTACAGCTGTGCGTATATGCTCAGGTTCTATTACTTCCATATATTCGCCGAATGAAAGTATGTATCCGTATAACCATTCATTTTCAGACCATATGACATTTACGGTAAAGCTGCCGTCCTGATGCTTTACTGCATCGCTGAATTCGTCCAAGACGCGGTAAGCCATTTCAGGAGCTATTCTGAGGACAAGTTCAATGTTATTTATCCGGTGTTCCTCAGGTCCTGATTCATCAGGCAAAGTGAGAAATTCCCGCTCAGTAAAGAATTCATCAGTAACGGATAAATCACGTATTCTCGTCAGTTTAAAAAGGCGCATATCCTGCCTCATAAGGCAAAAGCCTTTCAGATACCATGCTTTCGATTTGAACCAAAGCTGTACAGGTTCGATACGGCGGTGCGTTTTCTCCCCAAAGGTACTGTAATAATCAAATTCAGCGATTCGGCGTTCCAGAATAGCTGTTTTAAAGCTATGGAACATTTCGTTGTTCTGATAATCCCATCCGGTAAAATCCACTTCAAGCCATTTGACCGTGCTTTTGTTAAAAACTGTCGAAAGCTTACTGAGAACGCTGTCAGTTCCGGTTGTCTGAATACTAGAAAGTCCCTGTAAAGCGGAAAGGATTTCGTCCTGTTCAGTTTCGCTGAGTATTGATTTATCCAGCACAAAACCGGGCAGAAGGCTGATTCCTCCGCCCTTGCCTTTTTCAGTGTAGACAGGGATCCCGGAAAGGGAAAGGGTATCGATATCGCGGTAAATAGTGCGCCGTGATACGCCGAAATGCTCGGCAAGTTTTTTAGCGGTCGTCGTTTTTTTATTAAGCAGCAGGTATATAATTTCAAATAACCGGCTTGTATGCATAAAAAATCACTCCAATCAGACTTATATTATATCATATTCAGTTATAATATGTCAAATAGAAGTCATATTATAAATTATGGCAGTTTGTATAGAATAAACGAATATATGTTCTAATCATTGTGGAATATATGTTCGTTTTTCACTTGACAAATAAACACATTTGTTCTATAATTATATAAAAGAACAAATGTGTTTATTTGAAAGGATGTTAATATGTATACTTTAGAGAATATATCGGGTGATGATTTAATAATAAACCGCCTGAAAAAAACAAAATCGTATTCATCGTGCATTCAACTTACTGACAATAAGAGAAAAAGAATAAATATGTTAAGACAGCGGTTATGCGGAATCCTGCTTTTTATTATAACAATGTTTGCAATGGCAGCGTCGGGTGAAATGTCAGCGGCTTTTATTATCATACCGTTTTCCTTATATATTGTCTTTACAAGAAAACAGGTGCTGGATTTTGAGATTCTGAAAGGTAAATCCTAAAATGACGGAATATGAATTAATGAAAAATACGAATTATCAGCTGATAAAAGGAGATGAACCGACAGAAAATCAAAAATTGGTTATTGTTAATCAATTCATTAATGCCATAAGCGGAGATAAAGTAAAGCAAAGGTTTTATAACGGGGTCAATACGGAATGGATGCAAATTAAATATAGTTTAATTATTATTTCATCAAGTCTTTTTCCGCCTTTGTAATCTGCAGGTATGAAGCGTTAAGTCTGTCAGGACTGTAAAAAGCCTCCTTACCTTTTGCTAAAGCCGCGCCGCATATGCCTGAAGCCAGCTGTAATTTCAAGTACGGGGGAGAAAAGGTTATATTATCTGAATTTGACAATATATCGTTTTTCATAAGCTCTGAAATACCGTCGCCTGTCAGAATAACATTGCCGTCAAGCTTTGATACAGACTGTATTATTTCAGAAACGGGAAGTATTTCATCATCGGTAAGGCGTTTTATACTGTTTTTATCACCTGTGAAAAGCGCGGTATACATTAAATCGGCTCGGGCTTTCATAACCGGGCAAATAATACCCCTATGACCGAGCATATTATATGCGAGGGCTTCAAGAGTCGATATTCCTATACATTTCTTATCAAGCGCATAGCAAATTGCCTTTACAGCAGAAATACCTATCCTTAGCCCTGTATAAGAACCGGGACCCGATGCAACCGCTGCCGCATCAATATCTTTCAATTCAAGCCCTGCATTTTTCAGGACATCCTTAACAATGGGAAGTATGACCTGTGAATGTGTAAGCTTTGTATAAACGCTTGTCTGAGACAATATGCAGTCTTCACTGCATAAAGCCGCAGAAGCGGTTTTTCCGGAAGTGTCAATTCCAAGGAGAGTCAAATCGGGCATCCCCCTCTATATTGATTTTACGTGTTTCCTCACCGGTGTATTCAATGGTCACCGTTATTATTCCCGCCATACCGTCAAAAGCCTCCGGTATGTTTTCCGGCCATTCAACCGCCATAACAGCGTTGTCTGAAACATAATCATAAAATCCGGTCGTCTCAAGGGCTTCAATACTGTTAATCCGGTACATGTCAAAATGATACAGGGTAATATCTTTACCTTTATATTCATTGACGATAGCGAATGTAGGGGACGAAACAACGTCATTAAGTCCCATGCCCATCGCAAGCCCCCTTGTGAATGTTGTTTTCCCCGCGCCGAGACCGCCTGCGTATAAAATTATATCGCCGCCGTTCAGCAATTCGCCTACCGTTTCAGCAAATTGCATTGTTTCGGCGGCTGAATTTGTTATTTTATCAATCACTAATAATTAAACCGTCCTTTTTTATGGGATTAGTATTAAGTATAATCCTCAACCTCAACATTTAGAATCCTGAAGCTTTCGCAGTAAAAATCAAGGGTATTGTTCAGGGAGCTTACTTTATAACGATGACTGATTTCATCTTCAATTATATCGAATACTCTGAGTTTTGTCTCAGTTCCCGAGCAGCGTATTTCCATGTTATGTATATTTTCAAAAATAAATTCCGCCGATATATGCGACGGTTCATATGCGTAAAGAAGTATATAGAGGCTTGAAACCATTTCACCGCGGGAATTCAACGTGTTATAATATTTAAACTCCCCGAAGCCGGAAAAATATTCCCAGTAAAAGTCCTCGCTTAATTTAATGAGCTGCTCAATACCGTAGATNNATAGATTTCCTTAAAATTTTTCCTCAGCAGGCAGTTGTCCTCGGGAAGCACCATTATTTTTCGCATTCCCGCGCCGTAATCAACAAAACCCTGTTTATAATACCATGGCTTTAAACTGTCTTCGCAGAAAAGCTGCACATCCATCTGATAATCGCCGGACTGGCAGTAATAAACGAGCCTGGTTACAATTTCCTCGCCGATTCCCCGCCTGCGGTAATCGTCGCGGACGCAGATTCCGCTCATTACGGCTACGGTAAACCCGTCGGACTGGACTCTTCCAAGACCAACGATTTTAAACCCGTCATAAGCATAAACGGAATAAAAACTGTTCCTGTTCATTTTTTCTATATCATCGGAGGTATAGCCCTTAAGCCCGTACCACTTCAATGCCTTATATAAATCAATATGGTCCGTTTCATAACGGGTTTCGGAAAAATACTCAATTTCCATATAAAACTCCATACAAATATTTATGCCGGGAGAAAGGAGGCAACTCCTGAGCGGGTCGTTTTAAATTGTTCCGCAAATTAAAACATATGCGTTTCAAAACGCATAAAACGGCGAAGCCGTCAGACCCGCTCATGAAGCAAGGCCGGAACAGCCGCAAATCCGGCTGTTCCGACCGGTTACAGAATTACGGTGCCGGTATTATCAATATCGAGGTCATAGACGGTCCATTTTTCGAGACCCATGCTGTCAAGTAAAAAACGCAGCTTACCGCTGAAAAGCTTATTTTCCGAGCCGGCAATCATCATAATGGACGGTCCCGCGCCGCTCATGTAAACAGCATACGCTCCGAGGCTGTAGCCTGCGTCAAATACCTCGCGTCCCTTATGAATCATAGGCATTCGGAACGGCTGGTGCAGGCGGTCATTTACGGCTGTACGGAGGTTTTCGTATTTGCCGGTCAGAAGGGAAACCGAAAAAAGGGCAGCCCTGGAAAGGTTATATACGGCGTCCTTATGCGTAACATTTTCAGGCAAGCATTCCCTTGCCTTCTCTGTTTCCATTTTAAAGTCGGGAACCGCAACCACGAATTTGAGGGTGGTAAAAACCTCCTGCTTAACCCAGTGAACGGAATTACCGTCAAATACTGCGGTAACTATACCGCCCAGGAGCGCCGGAGCGGTGTTGTCGGGATGCCCCTCAATCTGAGCTGACAAATTCACAAGCTCGTCAAGGCTGAGCGGTTCTCCCATAAGCCTGTTTGCTCCGGTAAGACCGGCTATAACGCATGCGGAGGAGCTTCCAAGTCCCCTTGCAATGGGGATATTATTCGTCTGTTCTATACAAAGGCCGTGAAGCCTGCGTCCGCAGATGTCATAAAGGGTTTTTGCCGCGGAATAAATCAGGTTGCTTTCATCTTCAGGTACTATTGTGTCATCAAGACTGCTGATAAAAATACCGTCGGCTTCTCCGATACTGACATAATTGTAAAAGCTGAGAGCCAGACCGAGGGAATCAAAACCGGCGCCGAGGTTCGCGCTTGTGGCTGGAATTTTAATATTAATCATACTATAATTATGCTTTATTCAGATGTATTATATGTGAATAATTTTTCTCTTTATTAATAATATTTTAGAAATTTTTACGGATATTTATTAGTAATTGAATATGGCAATAAAACGCATTTTGGATGTATTTACTTCTTAGAAAAAACCTGCGGCAGTATTATTGCCGGATTAAACCATTATTTGTTTTAATAAGGAATAGTATTATCAATATTCCGACTGTATAAACCGTTCGATAACATAGGCGATACCGTCGTTGTCATTGGAGTAAGTGATAAAATCGGCGGCGGATTTTGCGGCTTCGCAGGCATTTTCCATAGCAACCCCCAGCCCTGCGTATTTGAGCATAGTAACATCGTTATAACCGTCGCCGCAGGCAATTGCTTCGGAACGGTCAATCCCGAGCAGTTCAATCAGTCTCTCCGCCGAAGTCGCTTTATTTGTATTTTCAGGCATAATTTCAAGGAAAAAGGGTTCCGAACGGAATACGCCGGCTTCACCGAGAAGTATGTCCCTAAGCTCAGGCTCCAGTTTTTCGAGGATACCCCCGTCGGCAAGCATCAGGCACTTCGGAACTTCAAAATCAACATAGCGGGGCAGATTTTCCACCACATCAACGGGAAGCTTATTTATAGCCGCCTCAAACTTTAAGAATTCATTATCGGTTGTTTCCGCAAGTATGGTGTCGTTTTTATATGTGACAATATCAACGTTATTCTGTTTTGCAAAATTATATGCCTTTACAAAAGCGTTCCGGATAAGACTGCGTTTATAAACGGTTTCCCCTGTTTTAAAATTTATGATATGCCCGCCGTTAAAAGCCAGGATATACCCTCCGAACCGGTCAAACTCAAGTTCCTTCGCATATGGTATTATTCCGTGGTCGGGGCGTCCCGAGGCAATCGCAGCTCTGTATCCGCATTTTTGCGCATTGATAAGGGCTTTTTTAGTTTTGGGAGTGATTACCTTTTCACTGTTAATCAAAGTGCCGTCTATATCAAGGAATATTATTTTATAATCCATTTAAAATACCTTTCAGATTAATAGGATTGAGGATGCCGGTATTATAAAGTATAAACATATACCGATAATTTTGCACCCCAGGGAGCTTCTTTTTCATCAATTTTTATAAATCCGTATTTTTCATAAAAGTTTATTAAATCACTGTATAAATATACCTTATCAAATCCGAAGGCTTTAGCATGTCCGGCTGCAAATCTGCAAAGCTTTTCGCTTATTCTTCTTCCCCGGTAAGGTTCTCCGACAAATACGAATCCGATGTAAGGCGTATAAATATCATGAAAAACGGTACTTGTTTTTGTCAAAGCGCAAAAACCTGTTACAGCATCATCTTCAAACGCGGCAAATACCCTTTCCCGGTCTGAAAAGTCATTGTTTTTCATACGTCTTGAAAGATACCTTCCGGTCTCGCCGAAGGAGCAGTTTTCAGCATATTCCGAAACACTTTGCCATAATTCAGTATCATTAGGTGTCAATGCTTTGATTTCCAATAAATTTTCACCTCTGACTATATTAATAAAATTATAGTCTGATTTTCATTTACAATGCTTCTTAATGAACGCAGCAAGCTTTTCAGCCATTTTTTTATGCGTGACGGCGTTCGGGTGCCAGTCCGCGCCTATTCCGTCGGATTCAAGCTGAACGTCAAAAGCCATTGACAGAATTTTAGGGTCGTTCATTTCCGATACAATGCCTTCGATTTCGGGATATAAATCCTGCCCCATTGCCCCGAGTGTGCAGATAATATAAGCTTCCGGGTTCTTATCGCGTATTTTTTGCAGAAAAGCTTTATACCGCTCGCCGAATAATTTAACGCGTTCCGGTATGTTACGGGTATAGCTATTATCGTTGGTTCCTAAATTAATAACGCAGATTTCAGGACTGCGCTTTGAGTTGTCCCATATTTCCTTTAAGGAATCATCTTTAATACCGAGTATATTTTCAAGCCCCCGGTCGGTATAATCATATAAATCGGGCATAACCCAGACATCCGACGGGCCGTTTGAATCGTCGTCCACCCAGCATGAAATAACGCCGATACCGCTCCATGCAATCAGGTCGAACTCCATACCCAGCATTCTTGCCGTACTCGCGGCATAAGCGTCCCAGGGGTTTTCCTGCGCTGTTTTAAAATTATCGGTGTTCCATACTCCTTCTATTCCGTAGCCGCAAGTGATTGAATCGCCGATAAACTCAATCAGTCCGTTAGGCTTAGGCGCAGGCTTAATTTCCCCGTCCGCAGAGATTGAAACGATGCCCATTTTCCCGAACGAAGCCTCTGAAAATTTCATTATGCGGATTTTAACCGGAGCGGCATTATCGCTTTCATATATCGTATATGTATTTACACCCGGCATAAGAGGAAAACGTTTTATGCTGTTCCCGCTGTCGTTAACCATAACGGCGGCATAACCCTGAAAAATATGCTGCCATTCCTCTTTTAACTCCCAGTCGGTCCAAATTTCGGCTGTAACCTTTTTACCGGTAAAAACAAACTCAACCGCGGAACATGAGTAGCTGAGATAACGTATTTCATTCCTGTATATACTCCTGCCAAGAACGCGCACGTTATTTTCATCAGCTTTAAAATTTTTCATAATACCCATAATATAACATCCTTTAATTAAATTCATATAAATCAGCGCCTAAGCTGTCGCTGAAAATTTTATATATTTCAGGATAATCACGTTTTGTCCTGCACGGAGAAAAATCCTTTTTTGTAAAACAGTGCCTGGTTTCGCCAGACGCCATTTGCATACCGTCATTCTTTCTTATCACTTTGTATGAAACGGTGAGCTTGAATCCGTTGAATTCCTTAATCTCAGGGAGTACATAAACCGTTTCGTCAAACCGTATTGAATTCCTGTATTCGCATG
>DBCY01000170.1 GCA_002293295.1 Ruminococcus sp. UBA946
TGTTGTGATATTTACAATAAGTATGTATTCAACAATATATATGGAAACACAAAAAGCTTATATTGAGACAATTTCTTATAAGAATGATAATATTTTTATAAATATTGTGTTCCTTATTATTTTCATTATTTTAGGTTTTATGTTAAAACAGTATATGGAGAAGTTAAGTTATAAAACTGTGAACCGTTTACTTGCTGTTACTGTATTCATATTGGGTGCAATATGGATAAATATGACAATGGCTCAGCAAGTATATGATTCCTATTATGTTACAAACGCTGCAAATGAATTTTCTTCGGGTCAGAACGATTTTTTTCTGTTAACAGAAGAATATGATTACTTTAGATTTTATCCTTTTCAACTTGGATATGTTTTTTATCTTGAGATTCTTAATAGACTACTATTTATACGCTCTCTACCGCTTATTAAACAATTATTGAATGTTGTTTGCCTTGATATTTTATATTTTACTATTCTTGGTCTTGTAAAACAGGCAACCATTGAAAAAAGTATTTATATTATTACCGCATTATTAATGATAATTTTTATTCAGCCGATTATGTATGTTATACTTCTTTATGGAAATATTCCGGGGTTAATGTTCGGAATGCTTTCGGTTCTTAACATAATTAAGTATATGAAAAACAGAAAAAAACATAATGCTTTACTTTCTTCTTTATTTATCGGTTTAGCCTGCATGGTTAAACTGAACAGCATGATAATCCTCGTAGCGGTCTGTATTATATTTATACTTTATATTTTAAGAAATAAAAAATGGAGAGATACAGTTGTATTAGTTTTATTAGTAATTTCCGGTATAGGATTCAATAAGCTTGTAATTCTTCAATATGAAATACGCTCCGGTGAAGACTTAGGAGAAGGTATTCCTATTATTTCATGGTTTGCAATGGGAATATCCGAGGGGAGAACTGCACCGGGTTGGTATAACGAAAAACTTACGGTAATAAATTTTATGGATACCGATTTCAATACTGAAGCTACTTCAGAATTAGCTAATAATTATATAAAAGAACGGTTAAAATATTTTAATGATAACCCCGGTTATATGGCGGAGTTTTTTTATAAAAAGTTCGTAAGTCAGTGGAACGAACCTACATTTGAATGTATTTTTATACGCAATACCCGAGGTGATTACCTTGAACCCTCGCCTATATCAGAATATGTTTACGGCGAAGGAGAAAAGGGTATTACTTCATATATGGAATACTATCAGCAGTTTGTATATTTCGGAACGGTTTTAGGGTTGTTTTGTTTTTTAAAGAAAAAGAATATTGGCAACTGGCCTATGGCATTTTTACCGCTGATAATACTTGGGGGATTTTTTTACCATATGTTATTCGAAGCAAAATCACAGTATATTTTTACATATTTTATACTGATGCTGCCTATTGCCGCTTTCGGGCTGGATTTTATTTATGATATCTTTAATAGTATTATTAAAAGAATAAAAATAAAATGGAGGGAAAATACCGTATAAAATAAATAACTTACGATACGGTTATTGAATAATGGTTTTATATATAGTTTTACCCTGTTATAATGAAGAGGAAGTTCTGCCGCTGACTGCCGCAAAGTTATCTGAAAAGCTAGGATTAATGATTGCCGGAGGTAAAGTGTCTCCGGAGAGCCGTATGCTTTTTGTTGACGACGGAAGCAGTGATAATACATGGGGTATTTTAAAGGAACTTACGGATAAATCCCCTCTTTTTACAGCTATAAAATTATCAAGAAATAAAGGACATCAGAATGCCCTGATTGCGGGTCTTTTCAGGGCTATGGAGCATTGCGACGCTGCAATTTCGATGGATGCAGACCTACAGGATGATATAAACGCTATTGATGAATGCGTTGAAAAATATAAAGAAGGCTGTGATATAGTATACTGCGTTAGGAAAGACCGTTCATCCGATACGTTTTTTAAAAGAAATACTGCACTGGCGTTTTATAAGCTTATGCGTTGGTTCGGCGTAGAAAGTGTTAATAATCATGCCGATTACCGTTTGATGAGCAGACGGGCTATAGAAGCATTAAATAACTATAAAGAGGTTAATTTATTTTTAAGGGGAATTATACCGCTTATAGGCTATAAACATGACTATGTATATTATAACCGCAATGAGCGCGCGGCAGGGAAAAGCAAGTATCCGCTTAAAAAAATGCTGAGTTTTGCTGTCGATGGTATAACCTCATTCAGTATAAGTCCGCTTAAATTTATTTCAAGGCTTGGTCTTTTTGTAGCTTTATTAAGTATTTTGGGAATAGCTTATGCTTTGTTTTCAAAGTTGTTTTCAGATGATACTGTTGCGGGCTGGACTGCAATCGTAGCATCAATATGGCTGCTTGGAGGCATTCAATTATTATGTTTAGGAATTGTAGGTGAATATATCGGAAAGATATACAGCGAAGTTAAAGAAAGACCCAGGTATATTATTAGTGAAGAAATTGGTATTGAATCAGATAAGAGAGTAAAATATTAAAATTTACGGCGGAAGGTTTTTTGGATAATGTGCTTATAAAAACTTGACAAATGCTTTTTCATATGATAAAATATATTAGTCATTGATTTTATTTAAGATGGAGAGGTGTCCGAGCGGTTTAAGGAGCTGGTCTTGAAAACCAGTGATCCCGAAAGGGACCGTGGGTTCGAATCCCACCCTCTCCGCCATAGCTTACAGCCCCAAGGGTTTAGATAAAATGGAGCACATCACAAATGTGCTCCATTTTATTTTTCNNGGGATATAAAAATAAACCCGCCTATTTAGGCGGGTTTGTTTTTTCTTACACGTTTCTTACACGTTTCTTACACGATTTTATTTAAAAATATTTACTGCACGTTCTTCTTCCCGGGGATACATATGCGAATATGTCTCCCAGGTCATGCTTATTTTTGCGTGTCCCAGGCGCCGGAGAACACTCCCGTTTTGGAACGTACACCGCTCAAACACGTTTTGGATATCGCTCATCAGGGAAGCATATTGTTATTCTATACCAAAGGCGAAGTCGATAAATTGGGAAACCTGCTCAGCGACGAACAAAGAGCAGCGTTCAATAAAATCTGTGGTACGGTCGATGACTTCATTCAATTTACGCATAAGGTCACTGAGGAATCGGCGTACAAAGAAATCGCCGATATGCTTTACGAAATCCGTTCCGTTATGATGGCGGAAGCGGATAAACTGAAAGATAAAGGTGGCGCGGTTAAGTTTATAGCGGATGAGATTAAGGGATTAGCAGATGCAGTAATGAGATGTGTGAAATAGAAATCCTTCTGCCTAATTCCTTAACAGCAGACGGCAGCCCCTTGTTGCTTTTATTTACTTAATTAAACCGTCTGCAATTTCATCCGCGCGGCTGTTGTTTTCGCATACAAGCAGGTACACATAATCACCCTTTGATTTTAATACGGCGTCTTCAAGCTTGTACATTTCATCGGGGGTGTAGTCCTTATAAAGTGAAATCTGGCTGTCAAGCCTTTTTTGTATACTAGCTTTGACAGTATCGGCATCCGAGGCGTTATTGAGCTTAAATACCGCAAGCTCGTCGGGATACGCGCCCGAACCGCAGATGTAAAGCGACATATCGGATATTAATGCCGTGTCAATATCATAATAAAGACCCAGCGAGTCAATATTTTTTGATACGGCGGAGGGAATTTCAATCTCATCCATAATTTCCGACGTTATTTTTTCAGGAGTAACCGCGGTTTCTTCTTCGGACATTGAAGCGTTATCACTTTGCCCCGGTATTATGGTACCGGTATTTCCGGTATCGCCAACCTCTTCACAACCCGCGAGAAGCATTATTCCCGCAAGTGCCGGCGCTATAAACAGTTTTTTTAATCCCATAACCTTTTCTATGCCGGATAAGCGGCATATCCTCCTTTAGTAATATGTATTACTGCAAATATCATTTTAACCGCCGCCAATGGCGGCGGCACCATTGTTAATTGTTAATTGTTTACCCAGCTCCTCCTGAACCGCATGAAGCATAACCCGGTATGCCTTATCCTTGAAATGAAGACCGTCAGTCTCGGCATAATCATCGGAAAAATAGCCTGTCTCATCCTGGAGCAAACTGAATATATCAACAAAATAACAGTCTTTATCATCCGCAAGATTTTTCAGCCTCGAATTATAGTCTATAATATCAACAAGTTTTTCAGGATTATCAGTTTCGCGTTCTTTTGTCACAGGCGGGATTGTAATAAGGATAATTTTACTGTCCGGGACAAATTCTGCAAGCTGTTCAATAAGAAGCGTCATTTTGTTAATTGAATATTCATTATTCAGATATGCCAGCCCGTTAGTCCCGAGCATGACGCATATATATTCCGGTTCAAGCTCAACAGCCTTCTGGACGGCGGTTTTCTCGGTTTTATAAGGGTCGGACGCGTCGGGAATACCATGCGTCAAAACAGTATCGGGATTAAGGCCAACCTGCGCAAAGACATTGCCGGGCGGCATAAATTCATAAGCCGCCAGCCCTGTTGCTATTGAATCGCCTATAAACATAATATTACTGAAAAATAATTTGTCGTAGTCGGTCGGGGGCGGTATAATTTCATTTTCGGTAACGGATACGGTTTCGGTAACCGAAGTAACTGTAGTTGCCGTTTCAGCCGGCTTAGTTTCGGCAGGAACGGTTGTTGCCGCAGCCGTTTCGGTTATGACGGTTATAACTTGCGCATCGGCAGTACCGGGGTTGTTTTCCTTTTCGTTTATATATTTATACAGATACATGCAAAAAAGGATAATCACTGCCGAACCCGCCGCTATTATCATAAAGTTCAGTACCGTGGAAATTTTACTGCGGCCATAGATTTTATATGACTTTCTGCTCATTTATATAAACCTTCTTTAACCGATAATACTTTATAATTATACTACATTTAATTTTATTATTCAAGAGTTTTATACAATATTTTTCATGTAATGACATAAACATGACCATTCTTTCCGGATGTTTTATCCCGAAAGGACAAAACTCCCAAGCTCGATAAATTCCATTTTCAAATTTTTTCGCCCCTGAAAAGAATTGCCATTATATTATTATGCGGGAATCAGTAAAATATATACGAATAATAAATAATACTTTAAACGACGCATAACTGAGGCATATGTTAAGATATTCAGCAAACAAAAATAATTTTTGCAATATTGCTTTACAAATCCTGCAAATTATGATATACTTATCTTATCAATTATATTAGGGGATGGTTTGTATTAATAAAATCAGAATAGGTATTGCCGGTTACGGTAATTTAGGAAGGGGTACTGAGCTTGCCGTAATACAGAACCCCGATTGTGAGCTTACTTGTGTTTTCACGCGGCGAAACCCGTCGGGGCTTAAAATACTGACGGAAAACGTTCCCGTTTATTCATTATCTGACGCATCATTGCATATAGACAAAGCCGATGTGCTTATCCTCTGCGGAGGTAGCAGAAGGGATTTGCCGGAACAGGGTCCTGCGCTTGCAAAGCATTTCAATACGGTGGACAGCTTTGACACGCATGCTAAAATACCCGGATATTTTGACGCCGTCGACGAAGCCGCCAGAACCGGCGGCAAGGTTTCAATAATTTCGGCGGGATGGGACCCCGGTATGTTTTCAATAATGAGGGCGTACGGCGAAGCCTTTCTGCCGTCCGGAAAAACATATACGTTCTGGGGCAAGGGAGTAAGCCAGGGGCATTCCGACGCGATAAGGCGCATTGAGGGGGTTTTGGACGCAAAGCAGTATACTGTTCCGGTTGAAGCCGCCGTAAATGCCGTCAGAAGCGGTTCTGACCCCGAGCTTTCAGTCCGTGAGAAGCACATCAGGGAATGCTTTGTCGCTGCAAAGCCGGGAGCCGATAAAGCCGCAATAGAAAACGACATTAAAACAATGCCGGATTATTTTGCCGGTTATGATACTGTTGTTCACTTTATCAGCATGGAAGAGCTTGAACGCGACCATGCGGGCATTCCTCACGGCGGGTTTGTGATTAGAAGCGGCAGAACAGGGGTCGACTTATCTTCGCAGCATATATCCGAATACTCGATTAAGCTTGACTCCAACCCCGAATTTACTTCAAGCGTGCTTGTGGCTTATGCAAGAGCCGCTTACAGGCTTTCAGGGGAAGGTTTATCCGGCGCAAAGACTGTGCTTGACATCCCGCCCGCTTACCTTTCGCCTAAATCGGGCGGCGAACTGAGGAAAGAGCTTTTATAAATATATCTGACAAATTATAACAGTTGATTTCCCGTAAGGATGGTGTTATGTACAGCTTAAGCACGATTATCATTTCAAATATTATTTTTTGGCTGTCGGTTAATATTTTCGGAGCCGCCGCTGTCACCTCCTTCACCCCTAAAAAGGTATACTCCCATTCAAATATAATTTTCAGGGAAAGACCGTCTGAGCATAAAATATATAAAGCCCTCAAAGTCGGAAGATGGAAAGACAGGCTGCCCGTTTACAGGCATAATGTCAGTGTGTTTGACAGAAAGCGGAATCCGAAATAAACGGCGATTACCTCAGATTGAAAAAGAAAAGATTATGGAATAACATAAGCTTATTCTATAGGTATTATTGTGTGTTAAGTTATAAACCCTATAGGAAGAAGGTTACTTTTACAGCCGTGCTTTTTTATGACACGGCTGTTTTTTTATAAAAATATTTTAAATATTTGTTTTACCCTTTCATTTTTCAGCATGATGTGTTATAATAATTGGGATTAGTTAAATATTTAAAAAGGTCTGGTAGCTTAAATGGCGGAATGTATTATAAACACTCTTGACACGGAACAGGTTATAGCGCTTTTCGGGAATTATGACCTGAACATAAACCTGCTCCAAAAACAGTATAACGTAGCTGTATTAAGCAGGGGCGGCGATATAAGGATTACCGGCGACGAAGACAATATCGGCAAGGCGAAGTCAGCCATACTCGCTCTGCTTGAACTTATAAAAAAGGGAGAAACCATCAATGAACAGAATATCCGTTATGTAAATTCCCTGGTTGACGAGGGTTCGGAAAAACAAGTTGTAAAGCTTGCCGACGGCGGGATATGCGTTACGACGGGCGGAAAAATCGTTAAGCCCAAAACCCTCGGTCAGAAAAAATATGTTGACGCTATTTCAAATAATACTATAGTTATGGGAATAGGTCCTGCCGGGACAGGCAAGACATACCTTGCCGTAGCAATGGCGGTTAAGGCATTTAAGGCGCACGAGGTCTCAAGGATTATTCTAACCCGCCCCGCCGTTGAAGCCGGCGAAAAGCTGGGATTTCTGCCCGGCGACCTTCAGACTAAGGTCGACCCTTATCTGCGTCCCCTTTATGACGCTCTTTTTGATATGATGGGACCCGAAAACTTTGCCAGATACCTTGAGAAAGGAAGCATAGAGGTTGCCCCTCTTGCTTATATGAGGGGAAGAACGCTGGATGATTCGTTTATTATCCTTGACGAAGCCCAGAACACTACAAAGGAGCAAATCAAAATGTTCCTTACCCGGCTTGGTTTCAGCAGTAAAATGGTCATAACGGGCGATATTACTCAGATTGACCTTCCCGAAACAAAAAAATCCGGGTTAATCGACGCTATGAAAACCCTTAAGAATATCGACGACATAGAAATTACAAAATTTTCAGACAAGGATGTCGTCCGTCACAAGCTTGTTCAGGATATTATCAAGGCATATGAAAGGGCAAGGTTTGAAAAATAAATTTTTCAAGCTTAGAGGATGTTTATAATGATAAAAGAAAGGACAGGTACTGACAACCTGCCGGGGGTGTTATCAATAATATGTTAAAAATAAAAGTAATGATAAAGAACAATCAGAAGTCGGTGAAAATTCCGGCGGGACTGCGCCTTCTGATAAGGAAGTGCTGCCATGCGGTTCTGGAAAGCGAAGGGTTCAATTATGACGCCGAGGTCAGTATACTGTTCGTCGACAACAAAGAAATCCGGCAGCTGAACAGGATTTACCGAAACAAGGATAAAGCAACCGATGTGCTTTCCTTCCCTCTGGGCGAAAACGGAAACTATGACAGCAATAAGGAAACAGGTGCGAAGCTGCTCGGCGATATTGTGATTTCATTGGAAACGGCAGTTAAGCAGGCTCACAATTACGGGCATTCGTTTGAACGTGAAATCGGATTTTTAACTGTGCATTCAATGCTCCACCTCCTAGGCTACGACCATGAAGCGGCTGCCCTTGACTCCGCCCTGATGCATGAGAAGGAAGAGTTTATCCTGGAAAGACTCGGCATTTCACGCCAAAGCGCCTTTACTGATATATGATGAACATATTTATTAAACTGGCAAAAAGCTTTTTATATGCTTTCAGAGGAATCGCATATACAGTAAAAACCCAGCGGAATATGAGGCTTCATATAACCGCCGCCGGAGTCGTTCTTTGGCTGTCCGGATTTTATGGCTTTTCAGAAGCCGAATATGCTTTAGTCATACTGACAATAAGCTTTGTTATAGTCTGTGAGATTATAAACACTTCGGTCGAAGCGGCTGTTGACATGATTTCACAGGATAAGTCAAGGCTTGCTAAGATTGCCAAGGATACCGCGGCGGGAGCTGTTTTAATATCGGCGCTTGCTTCCGTATGCGTCGCCGTTTTCCTGTTCTGGGACACTGAGGTCTTTAATGAAATAATCATATATTTTAACAGCGAGCCGGTCAGGTATCTTATACCTGTATTATACGTCTTCCTGGCGGCTATTTTTATCTTCGGCACAAAGGATAAGAAAGACTGAAATCAGGAAAGGAATGGTCATTAAGATGGTAAATAATGAAGAAAGATTTACGGGAAAAGCAGATATTTATAAGAAGTTCAGGTCGTCGTATCCTGATGAACTCATAGACTACTTATATTCTAAGGTCGGTTTAAGTAAAGACAGTGTTATTGCCGATGTTGGCTCAGGAACAGGTATATTCAGCCGGCTTTTACTGGAAAGAGGCAGTTGTGTCTATTGTGTTGAGCCGAATGACGATATGCGCCGGATTGCTGAAAACGATTTAAGCACATATGGGTCTGAAAAATTCACTTCAATTAAGGCGACGGCTGAAAATACCGGTCTGCCGGAAAAAAGCGTTGATTTTGTAACGGCGGCGCAGGCGTTCCATTGGTTTGATATGAAAGCGTTCAGGTCAGAGTGCCGTCGGATTCTGAAAGATAAAGGGACTGTAGCGCTTGTCTGGAACACAAGGGACTATGAATCTGAATTCATCAAAAAGGATTATGATATACGAAAAAAATATTGTATTGATACAAAAGGTTTAGGTATAGCTGGTTTTCCGGAAGAATCAAATTTTTTCAGAATTTATATGACGAATATTTTCAGGAATGATTTGATTATTAACCGGGAAACATATATCGGGATGAATCTTTCGAGGTCATACAGCCCCTGCGAAGACAAAAACCCTATTGAATACAAAGGTTTAGTGAAAGAACTTAACGAGCTTTTTGACGAGTATACTATAAACGGCGTAATTCACTTTCCTCAGCTTACAAACTGTTATTTCGGAATGGTATGGACAGGTGAATTGTAATAAGGCAGGAAGTCCTGCGGCTGTGCTCATGGCGGTATTTTTCAGGACATCGTAACGGGCAGGGATGAAATTATATCTTTATAAACGATGATAAAGAAAGAACGGTTATTCTTATGGACAGCAAAACAGCATTCATTGCTATTACGGGACGCCCCAATGCGGGGAAATCCTCCCTTTTAAATGCTCTAACCGGTGAAAAAATCGCCATGGTTACCGATAAGCCGCAGACGACCAGGACCCGTATTACCGGAATTGTAACGAAAGAGGAGACCCAGTATGTCTTTATGGATACGCCGGGTATACATAAACCCAAAACACGTCTCGGCGAGCATATGAACAAAGCAATACGGGACTGTGTCATTGATGTTGACGTTATTATTATGATTTCCGACCTTACAAGAAAAATCAATGAAGCTGAAACAATACTGTTAAAAAGCTTTAAAAAAAATGCTGCTGTTATTCTCCTGCTCAATAAAACCGACCTTATCCGGAAAAAAGAAAATATCGCTCAGCGTATTGAAGAATTTTCATCCCTTTATGATTTTAACGCAATAATACCGGTTAGTATTTTGCACGGCGACGGTACTGACCTGATTTGGCGGGAAATCGAAAAATACGCGGCTGAGGGACCCCATTACTTCCCCGACGACAAGCTGACCGACCAGCCCGAAAAATTTCTTATGAGCGAAATAATCCGCGAAAAAATCCTCATTCTTATGCGGGATGAAATTCCGCACGGCATAGCCGTAGGTATTGAACAAACGGAAGAACGCACCAATAAAAACGGAGAGGATATTCTTGACTGTTCCGCTGTCATATACTGCGAACGCGAATCCCATAAAGGGATGATAATAGGGAAACAGGGAGCCATGCTGAAAAAAATCGGGCAGCTTGCCCGGACTGAGCTGGAAGAATTCTTCCGTATTAAAGTAAATTTACAGTGCAGAGTAAAAGTCAAGGAGGACTGGCGGAATAAAGAAGGTTTAATAAGGAATTTCGGATTAGGCAATTGACAAGGAAATGGAAGGAATAGCATTATCCGTCAAATAATTCCACTGATATGTCACGCCGGTACGGGCATAATTATAATGTAGCTTTATAATCAGGTATTATATTCTGATGAAGGGATGATTATAATTATGAGTAAGAATATGACCGACAGTTATAATGAAAATAAATGGAGCAAGTTTGAAATCAGCGGCAAGGTTTCCGATTACCTCGAATATAAGGGAATAAATACAAAAAGCTTTTCAAATGTCAAAGGAGAGCATTCGGATGCTGATAACAACAAAGGGCCTGGTAATATCACAGCATAACGTAAAGGACAACGACCGCAATATCAATATCCTTACCGAGGAATACGGAATTGTAAGCATTAACGTTAAGGGCGCCTTAAAAATAACCGGCTCGAACAATTCCTCCACACAGCTTTTCGCTTATTCTAATTTTTGCTTTAACGAACGCGGCGGCAGGTATTATCTGAACAGCAGCGAGCCTATACATATTTTTTATGGAATACGGCTTGATGTTGAAAAACTGGCGCTTGCCTGCTATTTTGCTGAAATTGCGTCGTACGCCGTCGTCGCCGAAAAAATTCCCCGGGATGTTATCAGGCTTGTATTGAATTCCCTGTATTTTCTTGAAAATGAAAAACGCAGCGTATCTTTTATAAAGCCTGTCTTTGAACTGCGGTTTATGTCCGAAACAGGGCATTTGCCGCAGCTTCTCGGCTGTAAAACCTGTTACAGGCATGATGACGATGAAATGTATTTTTTAATTGACAAAGCCGTGCTTCTATGCGGGGAGCATTTCCGTTCCAACAAAATAACTGAAAACAGAAATACATATATGGTTTCCCCGTCGGTTCTGCATATGCTCAGGTACATCTGCCTTGTTGAATTTGACCGGTTATTCAGTTTTAAGACATCCGGTTCTGATTTAAGGATTCTATCTGAAATTTCCGAAAAATATATCCTTACGCATCTGTCCCCGTCGCATAAATTCAAAACGCTTGAATATTACAAAGGAATCATTAATTATGAACAAATATTTTATTAAGCTTGAATTACATAAAATCCTTGAAATGCTGTGCAATGAGACCTCCAACGAATATACCCGGAATCTTGCGCAGAACCTTGAACCATGCGCCGACGCCGAAACTGTAAAGCTGGAAATAAAAAAGACAACCGACGCTTTTGACCTTTCGGTTAAATACGGTACACCCGCATTTATAAAATTCAAGGATATACGCGGTGCGTTAAACCGGGCAAAGTCGGGTTCGTCACTGACCCTGCGCGAGCTTCTGGATGTTTCCCAAATGCTTTATCAAATCCGCATGCTGACGGAATGGTATAAATCATGCTCCGAAACCGAAACCTCCATAGGGTATCTTTTTGTGTCGCTTTCCCCTGACAAGCGGCTTGAAGAAAGAATCAGGGATTCAATACTTTCCGAAACGGAAATAGCCGATTCCGCCAGTATAAAGTTAACCGATATAAGGCGTAAAATAGCCAGGGCGGGGGTTAAAATCCGCGAAAGCCTCGACAAGCTTATCCGTAATACCGAGGTTCAGAAATCACTGCAGGAAAATATAATCACAATGCGCGACGGACGTTATGTCGTACCCGTTAAGGCGGAATACAAAGGCAACGTTCAGGGTCTTGTCCATGCGACATCTTCCAGCGGTTCGACTTTTTTCATAGAACCTATATCCGTAGTTGAAGCCAACAATGAAATCCGCATCCTGCAAGGCGAGGAGCAGGATGAAATCGAAAGGATTATAGCGGAGCTTTCGGAGGAATGTTCTTTTTCAGCCGATTCGATAACAAACGACTACCTTACCTGCGCTGAGCTTAATTTATATTTCGCAAAATCGAACCTTGCGGCAAAAATGAAGGCTTCCTGCCCTGAAATATCCGACGACGGCAGGATTAACCTGATTAAGGCAAGGCATCCGCTTATTGACAGTAATAAAGTCGTACCCGTGGATATCAAAATCGGTTATGATTATCAGGCTCTTATCGTCACCGGACCGAATACGGGCGGAAAGACCGTCTTGCTGAAAACAGCCGGTCTGCTTACAGCGATGACAATGTGCGGCCTTTTAATACCGGCAGGAAGCGGAAGCCGTATTTCAGTATTCAAAAGGATACTGGTCGACATAGGAGATATGCAGTCGATTGAGGAAAGCCTTTCGACTTTTTCATCACATATGAACAACATTGCTGAGATTATAAAAATTGCAGACGGTAATTCCCTTGTTTTATGCGATGAAATAGGTTCCGGCACCGACCCTGTGGAGGGGGCCGCCCTGGCTGTCGCAATTATTGAAGACCTTAAAGGCAAGGGGGCAAAGCTCCTTGTCACAACCCATTACCAGGAGCTTAAAATGTATGCCATCGAACGCGAAGGTATAGAAAACGCGTCATGCGAGTTCGATTCCGCGACCTTAAAGCCCACATACAGGCTTATTATCGGTTCACCCGGAAAATCAAACGCTTTTTCCATTTCATCCCAGCTTGGTATCCCCGATAATATAATAACAAGGGCAAACGAGCTTGTTTCAACGGAAAACCAGCGTTTTGAAGCGGTGATTGCCAAGCTTGAGGAGTCGCGTATTTTTCTTGAAGCGCAAAATGATGAAATCCGTCTTCTGAAAAATTCACATGCTGAAAAACTCGAAGCCCTTGATAAGGAAATAGAAAGCTTCAATCAAAAGAAAACCTCCGAGCTTGAAAAAGCGCGTATTCAGGCTATGAGAATTGTTG
>DBCY01000204.1 GCA_002293295.1 Ruminococcus sp. UBA946
ATAAATTGTTGTTATATTATTCAACAAAAAAGGATATAATATATAATTATATTAACGAATCTATTATATTATTAAGAAATAAAACAATAAAATGAACAGTATTTACATACTTAATATTATATCTTTAGCGTACCCTTGAATCCTCACCACTGAAACCTTACTCCTCATTATGAAAGGCGGTCTTAAAATGGCATTCAAGGTTTTTATCGACGGACGGGAAGGTACGACCGGACTTCGTCTTGCGGAAAAACTGGAAAAAAGAAGCGATATAAAGCTTATAAAAATAGATAATGATTTAAGAAAAAGCGCATTGGAAAGAAGAAGGCTTATAAATGAGTCTGATTATACTTTTTTATGCCTTCCCGACGATGCCGCCGTTGAATCGGTATCGCTTGTGACGAATGATAACACGAAAATTATCGACGCCTCGTCGGCGCACCGCACTAACTCCATATGGGCTTACGGACTTCCTGAGCTTTCGCCGGAACACAGACAAAAAATAAGTAATTCAAAAAGAGTCGCTGTTCCTGGTTGTTATGCAACCGGCTTTAACGCCGTTATGTACCCCATAACTTTAAATAAGCTCATCCAGCCTTATCATCCCGTTTTCTGCAGCGCGGTTTCGGGATATTCGGGAGCCGGAAGGAAGACTATCTCTGTTTATGAAAGCGAAGGCAAGCCTGATGAATATAATTCACCCAGATACTACTCCCTTGGCAGACACCATAAGCATTTAAAGGAAATGATGGCGGTTTCGGAGCTTTCATACCCGCCGGTATTCAATCCGATTATTGATAATTACTATAACGGGATGATAGTGACTGTTCCCTTTCACATGAGGGCAATCGCTAAAAGAATTACCCCGAAGCAGGTTCAGGAGCTTTATACGGAGCATTATAAGGGTCAGAATTTTGTAAAGGTTATGCCCTTTATGGGAGAGGGGGTCCTGGAAAACGGGTTCCTTGCCGCCAATACTTTAAAAGACACCAACATAATGCAAATATTCGTCTTTGGCTGCAGCGACCATTTTACCGTCTGCGCAAGGCTTGACAATCTGGGAAAAGGCGCGTCGGGAGCCGCTGTGCAGTGCATGAACATAATGATGGGAATTGACGAAACAACGGGGCTGATTTAAGGCTAATTCATTCCCATGCGAGCGGTAAAAACGCCGGCTCTACCATATGGTGTTTACAAACACCATATAGTACCTCATAACATCTTAAAGTTTATATATTAAATTAAATTCATACCAGCATTATTAATTTTAACTGTTAATTGATACAAATTACTCATCTGCGGGACGCCACGCAGGGCGTCCCCTATAAACATTTATATCATCGCCGTCAGGCGATACCACCATTGTTAATTGACACTAGCTAATGGTACCTCGTAACAGCTAATAATTACGAATAATAAATAAAAAATAATACCGCCGCAGGCGGTATACCGACATTGTTAATTGTTAATTTTTAATTATTAATTGATACTGGCTGCTATTCTCAAACTACTATTACGGAGGTTCTTTTTTAAGTGAAAAATATAAAATACACTGAAGGCGGCGTCTGTTCCGCAAAAGGATTCAAAGCGGGGGGGATTTACTGCGGAATAAAGAAATCCGTCACTCCGGACGGCAATGAATCTCCCTTTAAGGGGAAAAACGATTTGGCGTTAATAGTATCCGACACGGCTTGCAATACGGCGGCTGTTTATACAAAAAACAAGGTAAAGGGTTCGCCGGTTACGGTAACTAAAAACAACCTTGCCAAAACCGGCGGAAAAGCACAGGCTGTGATAGCAAATTCGGGGAATGCAAACGCGTGTACCCCGGACGGGGATGAAAAAGCAAATGCTATGTGCAAACTAGCGGCAGACGCTTTGGGAATTGAACCGGAACTGGTTATTGTTGCTTCAACCGGGGTTATAGGACAGATTTTACCAATTATACCGATTGAAAAAAGTATAAAACCGCTTGCGGATTCTCTTTCATACACCGGGAACGAAGAGGCTGCGGCGGCAATAATGACAACGGATACCATAAAAAAAGAAGCTGCCGTCGAATTTGAAATAAACGGGAAATCCTGCCGTTTAGGAGGAATGGCAAAGGGTTCGGGCATGATAAATCCGAATATGGCTACCCTGCTTAATTTTATTACCACCGATGTTAATATCAGCTGTGAAATGCTGCAAAGAGCGTTAGATGAAACCGTTGCAGTGACGTTAAACTGCCTGTCTGTCGACGGCGACACCTCCACAAACGATATGGTTACTGTTATGGCGAACGGGCTTGCCGGAAATAATGAAATTACCTGTGAAGGCGCGGAGCTTGACATATTCGGGAACGCGCTTTTCACCGTTATGAGAGACCTGACAAAAATGCTTGCTAAGGACGGCGAAGGCGCGACAAAGCTTCTTGAATGCATCTGCAGAAACGCGCCCGACCGCAAAACCGCCCTGGCTGTTGCCAGAAGCGTTATAAACTCTCCTCTTTTCAAGAGCGCGATGTTCGGGGAGGACGCTAACTGCGGGCGTATTATGTGCGCTGTAGGCTATGCCGATGCCGAATTCGATATAAATAAAACCGATGTAAGTATTTCTTCGGTATACGGTTCAGTCTCCTTTGCTCAAAAAGGCATTATTATCGGATTTTCCGAAGAAAATGCGGCAAAAATCCTGTCGGCTGACGAGCTTGTTATAAGCATTGACCTTAATCAGGGTAACTCTGAAGCGACTGTATGGGGATGCGACCTGACTTATGATTATGTTAAAATCAACGGGGATTACCGTTCATAAATACTTTAAAGCTATCCGGAAAGGTACGGTCATTATAAATGAACCAAACAGAAAATAAAATGCGTTCTCAGGTGCTTATTGACGCACTGCCCTATATTCAGCGGTATTATAATAAAATTGTCGTCGTAAAATACGGCGGAAACGCCATGACAAACACTGAACTGAAAAATGCCGTTATGAGCGATATTGTATTGCTTTCGCTTGTCGGCATCAAAGTCGTCCTTGTACACGGCGGAGGTCCCGAAATAAATGATATGCTCAGTAAAGTCGGTATTAAGAGCCGGTTCATTAACGGACTGCGGTATACCGACGCTGAAACTGCCGAAATCGTCCAGATGGTTCTTTCGGGTAAGCTTAACAAGGAGCTGGTTTCCCTCCTTACTCAGCATAAAGGAAAAGCGCTGGGACTTTGCGGAATTGACGGGCAGATGATTATTGCTCATAAAATGGAAACCGATGCCGACCTCGGTTATGTCGGCGAAATAGACAGAATAAACACAGAACCGATTTCCGACGCTCTGGAAAAAGGGTATATACCCGTTATAGCTACGGCTGCCTGCGATGAAAACGGTCAGCTTTATAATATAAACGCCGATACCGCCGCCGCCCGGATTGCAGCCGCCCTTGACGCCGAAAAGCTGATACTGATGACCGATATAGCGGGGCTTTTGCGTGATAAAGACGACGACAGCACCCTTATAACTTCCGTTAACGTAAGCGAAGTCCCCTTTATGAAGAGACAGGGCATTATTTCGGGGGGGATGCTCCCTAAAATAGACTGCTGCGTCGAAGCCGTCAGACGGGGAGTAAAAAGAACATGCATTATCGACGGCCGGGTTCATCATTCAATCCTTATTGAGCTGCTCTCCAGTCAGGGCATTGGAACACAGTTTATATGAAGTTAGGAGTTTGGAGTTTGGAGTGTGGAGTGTGGAGTGTGAAATTTTAATTATGATAAATATTTTATATGGTATAAATAGTACATTTTTAAGATTATGGATAATGAAAAAATAGTTAAGTACAAAAGCAAGAAGTATGCAATTTAGAAAAAGGTTACCTGTCGTTCAGATTACGAGGAAATACGAAAAATGCTGTCATCAACAACCAAGACAATGAAGTCAGCAAATCTCCCAATAACGCTGTTTTTCACATTCCAAACTCCACTCTTCACACCAATGTCAACAACTTAAGCAAAAAACGAATAACTTTCTAATCATAAGTGGACAGTGAGCAGTG